>NZ_RAWL01000478.1:0-6158 GCF_003668885.1 Corallococcus sp. AB049A
CCGCCTCCACCGGTTGCTCCCAAGCCTGTTGTTCCCTCGGAGCCCGCGACGGGATTGGTCGAAGAGCCACCCGCACCACCCGCTCCACCTGTCAAACTTGCTCCCGTGCCACCTACGGCGCTGCTTCCGCTGTTCTCGCTACCACTCGCGCCGTTGGCTCCGTCATTTGCGCCAATGCCATTGGCGCCGCCACCCTGACCCCCTCCGCCACCATTGGCGGTGAGCCGCGCGTCCGAAGTCAGGTTCACCTGGAAGGCTTCCAGCACGATGCGGCCCCCGCTTCCGCCGCCGCCACCACCCGCTGCCTGCGGTGAAGTGGTCGCCTTTCCGCCCAGGCCGCCACCACCGCTGACGGAGAGGGTCCTGCTGACGGTCAGCGTCCTGGCCACGGAGAGCTGGAAGGCGCCACCGCTGGCACCGCCCAGTCCACCTGTGGCGCCACCTTTGCCTGCGCCGTTGCCTCCCGCGCATCCACCAAAGAACGGCGTGAAGGCCGAGGCCTGCTGGGCGCCTGGGGCGCCTGGGTTGGCATTGGCGTCGTAGCCCTTGCCGCCAATGGCTCCGGCGGTCGCTCCACCCGCGCCACCTCCGCCGCCGCCCTCGCTACCAGCGAACGCCCCGTTCTTGCCCTGCGATGCCGTGCACTGCTGATTGCCTCCGGCCCCGGAAACCGGAACGCCGTTCACGATGCGCCCGCTGGCCAGGATGTCGTGGTTCAACGTGGCATCCCCAAACACGGCGAGGATGAGGGGGCGGCTGCCCACGATGCGTAGCTCTCCGCCGAGGGCCAGGTTGCGCACCGGGATGAGCAGGATGTCCGGGCCACCCGTTTGCTTCTGGGTCTTGATGGTGATGTCCCCCGTGCCCGGGCCGGCACCGGCGGGAGTCCAAGTCTTGGCATCCGTGTCGAACACCACCGCCCCGGTGGTCCTCAGGTCATTGATCTCACCGCCGGTAATGCTGCTCGGATTGAAGTTGGCGGGCGTGTAGGGGAACGCGATGCATTGACCATCCGCACGGCACACGCGCGGCGTTCCCGAATTGTCCTCGCTGCAGGGCATGTTGAGCCGCGTCGAGTCTGGCGCGTAGATGCAGGAGTTGTTCGCCGTGCAGCCCGCGACGGTGTTGCACTCCCTGGGCGGGCAGGGCGTGTCCTTGCCGATGCACGTGCCATTGCCATCGCAGGTCCCCGGGGCATGGCAGACGTTGCCATCGGTGCAGACCGTCGTGGCCGGCTTGGGAGCGTACTCACAGTTGCCATTGGTCGGGTTGCAGCTTCCCGTGGCCGCCTGGCACTGAGGGGTCGCCGGCAGGTTGCACGTCTTCATGTCACCGACGCACTGCTTGTCGGCCGTGCACCGGCCATTGGTGATGCACAGGTTCCCGGTGTCACAGGACGCGCCCACGGCCACGGTTCCTTCAATGCATGCACCCGTGGACGGCTCGCACGTGACGCTCGTCTGACACTGGTCCGCCGACTGTTTGCACTTCGGCTCGCCGCCCCCGCACTGCGCTGCCTCACCGATGCCGATGCATTTCCGGCCCACGGTGCACAGGTCGCTGGCGTCCGTGCACGTCCTGTCCGCGCACTTCGAATCCGCGCACGCCTTCTTGCCATCACAGTCGAAGTCGACCGCCGTGTCGCACTGCTCCGGGGCTCCCGGATAGACGTCCTTCCGCTTGTCATCGCAGTCGGGGACACCGGTCCATTCGCGGCCTCCTGTGGAAGGGTAGCCGTCTTCGTCCCCATCCACTGCCTCCAACGTCACCTTGAAGTCCGTGAACTTCTTGGGGACGACCTGGAGCGCAGCGTCCGTGAACGTCTCCACCGCCGGACCCGTGCACTTCGGGTCGACGTAGGACGTCACCGTGACGCTCAAGGTCGTGTCCCAGTCCGCCTTGCGGCGCACCGCGACCAGGACCTCTTTCTTGTCCGGGTTCTTGAACTGGGCCGCCGGGATGTCGGTGGCCTCCTGATGCCCCTGGGCGTCCTTTGCCTCCACGCGCAAGCACGCGGGCTTGAAGGTGCCGTACTTCACGGACACACGGATGGCGCCTTCCTCGGGAGCCTTCTCCCCACAGGCGGCCAGGAACATCACGCATCCCAACAGGCAGAGCCGATACATGGCGCCGCACTGTAGCGGACACCTCCCGGGACAGGGGAGCGGGGCAGGGAAGACCCCGACTCCCCGTCAACCGGGGACCTCAGCCTCGCAGGGACACCACCGTGACGCCGTCCCCGCCCTCGTGGCTCTCACCCGGGCGGAACATGCGGATGTAGGGCGACGCGGCCAGGTGGTCCCGGATGGCCTGTTTCAGGGCGCCGGTGCCGTGCCCGTGGATGATGAGCGCGGCCTCCTCACCCTTGCGCATGCCCTGGTCCAGGAACGTCTCCAGCTCCGCCAGCGCGTCGTCCGCGCGCATGCCGCGCACGTCGCAGCGGAAGTTCGTGGCCTCCACCTGGGACGGCGCCGCGGAGGCCGCCCGCTTCAGGGCCGCCTCGCCCTTCTTCTGGTCCGGGAACTTCGCCTGCTGCGGCTTCTTGCCCCGCGAACCGGACAGCTCCGTCGTGGGCACGCGCATCTTCAGCGCGCCACCCGCGGACACGACCGCCTGGCCGTCCGTCAGCTCCAAAATCTCCACGTCCCGGCCCAGGCCGGAGTGGTGCACCCACGCGCCCACCTTCAGGTTCGCGGGCCCCGGGGCCTCCACCTGGAACAGCTCCGCCTTCGCCGCCGCCGCGCGCTTCGCCGCCTCGTCCGCGCGCTGCTGCAGCTGCGCCCGCGCCTCGGAGAGCGCCTTCTCGTTCTGCTCCGCGCGCAGCTTCGTCAGGAGGTCGCGGACCTCCTGGGCGGCGTGCTCGCTGGCCGCGTGCACGTCCTCGTTGAACTGCATCATGCGGCCCTTGCGCTCGCGCTCGAAGGCGACCTTCTGCTTCTCCAGGTCCGCGCGGAGGGCCTCCGCCTCCTTCGCCGCGATGCGCGCCTTCTCCAGCTCCTCGGTGAGCTTGCGCCGCTCGTCCTCCGCCGCCGCCAGCGCCTTGGTGAGCGGGCCGCCCGCGTTGAGCGACAGCTCCCGGGCGCGCTCGCACACGGAGGCCGGCAGGCCCACCCGCGCCGCCACGTCGATGGCGGACGACTGGCCGGACGCGCCCATCTGCAGCCGGAACGTGGGCGCCATGCGCTTGGCGTCGAAGCCCACGCGCGCGTTGAGGAAGCGCGGATCCATGTGCGCCAGCGCCTTGAGCTCCTCCAGGTGCGTCGTCACCAGGACGTACGCCCCCTTGCCCAGCAGCTCCTCCAGCACGGCGATGGCGATGGCCGCGCCCTCGCGAGGATCCGTGTCGGAGGCGATCTCGTCGATGAGCACCAGCGAGTTCTCCGCCACCGCGGCGAGGATGTCGCGCAGCAGGGTGACGTGGCCGCTGAACGACGACAGGCCCTGCGACAGGTCCTGCGTGTCACCCACGGTGGAGTGCACGGAGCGGTACAGCGGCATCCGCGACCCCTCGCCCACCGGGATGGGCAGGCCCGCGCGCAGCATCAGCGCGCACAGCCCCACGCCCGTCAGCGTCACCGTCTTGCCGCCCGCGTTGGGGCCGGACACCACCAGCGCCCGGGCCTCCTCGGTGAGCGTCACGTCGTTGGACACCACCTCCGTGCCCTTGAGCACCAGGCGCGGGTGGCGCAGCGCGCGCAGCTGCAATTCCTTCACGTCCACGAAGGTGGGCGTCGTGGCGTCCAGGTCCGAGGACAGGACGGCGATGGCCTCCACCTCGTCCAGCTCCGCCACCGCCTCCAGCCCTTCGAGGATGCGCGTGGACTCGCGGCCGACGAGCTTGCTCAGCTCCTGGAGGACCTTCAGCTCCTCCTCCGCGACCTCCGACTGCGCGATGGCCAGGTCGTTGCCCAGGCCCACCATCACCTGGGGCTCCATGAAGAGCGTCTGCCCCGTCTGGCTGGCGTTGTGGACGATGCCGTCCACCTCCGCGCGGTAGTTGGACACCACCGGCACCACGTACCGCCCGTTGCGCAGCGTGTAGTAGTTCTCACGCAGCTTGGACGTGAACGTCAGGTCGTGGAGCATCTCGTCCAGGCGCGTCTTGATGCGCCGGTGCAGGCCGCGGGCGCGGTCGCGCGCCTCCTTCAGCTCCGGACTGGCGCGGTCGGAGAGGGTTCCGTCCGGTTCGAAACACTGATCCAACCGGCGCGCCATGGCCTCCAGGAAGGGCAGGCGCTTGGAGATCTCCACCAGGCGGGGGATGCGCTCCTTGCGCTCGTCCAGCGCCTCGCGCGTGCGGGCGAAGGCGAAGAGCAGCTGGGCCGCGTCGATGAGCTGCCGGGGCTCCAGCACGCCGCCCTTCTCCGCGTGGCCCACGGCGGCGCGCAGGTCCGTCGCGCCGCCCAAGGGCATGGAGAACTGCTGCTGGGAAAGGAAGCGGGCCTCGTCGACGAGCGCCAGCGCTTCGGTGACTTCCGCCTCGGTGTCCAGGAATGGACGGGAGAGCACCCGCTCCCTTCCTGGCTCGGTGCGGCAGCGCTGCGTGAGCGCGCGGAGCACTTCCGAGAAACCAAGGTCTTCCAGCGTCCGTTGGGAAATCTGCACGGTCATGGGTTTCATGCGAGGCCGGGTGCCCGTCAAGGGGAAGTATTGAGGTGGCCCACCGGGACCTGCTATCTGCCAACCATGATGTGGGTTCTCGTGGCGGCGCTGCTTGCGGGCGCGTCCGACGCACCGGCCTCTCCGGTCCTGACGGCGCAAGCGACCCCGGCCTCCAATCCGCTGGCGGATGCGCTGGCGTTGGAGGCCTCGGGCAACGACGCGGGAGCCCTCGTCGCCCTGGAGCGGTTGATTACCAACCAGCCCCGCTGGGAATTGCCCCGGCTGGAGGCCGCGCGGCTGCTCCTCAAGGGGGGCAGCGCCCCGGAGCTGGAGCGCGCTGCCACCCACCTGGACGCCGCCCTGCGCGAGGCCCCGGACAACCCCCGCGTGTACTTCCTCCAGGGGCAGCTCCAGGAGGAGCAGGGCGCCACCTTCGACGCCATCCGTGCCTACGAGCGCGCCGTCACCCTGCGCCCGTCCTACGACGACGCGCGCTTCCGGCTGGCGGGCCTCTGGGCCCAGGCGGGGGACTGGCTCAAGGCGGAGCTGCACTACCGCCCCCTGTCCAAGTCCCGGCCCGCGTGGGTGCAGGTGCGCATGCAGCTGGCGGCGGTGCTGGAGAAGCAGGGCCGCACGCAGGACGCGGAGCGGGAGTTCCTGGCCGCGCGTGACGCCCAGCCGGACAACCCCGGCGTCCTGCGGACCCTGGCGGCGTTCTACGAGCGGACGGACAGGCCCCAGCTCGCCGCGAAGGTGAGGGCGCAGCTGACGGCGCCAGCGAAGCGAAACATGCGGGCCCTCAAACCTTCGAAGCGCTGACAGCGAGCAACAGTGCGCGGTCCGTGGCGATTGCTCTTCGCGACGCGCTGCATACACTGCGCCCGCTTTGAAGACCGCCAACCTCGCCATCGTCTTCACCGACATCAAGGGCTTCACCGAACGCACCAGTCGGCAGACGCTGGAGGAGAATCAGCGGCTGCTGCAGGTGCATGAGGCGTTGCTCGCGCCGCTGTTCAAGGCGTTCGGTGGACGCATCATCAAGTCCATTGGCGACGCGTTCCTGGTCACCTTCGAGTCCCCCACGCAGGCCGTCCTGAGCGGCATCGCCATCCAGGACCGGCTCTGGCACCACAACCGGGAGCTGCTGGAGGATGATCAGATCCACGTCCGCGTCGCCGTGAACGTGGGCGAGGTCCGGGTCGAAGCCAACGACATCTTCGGCGAGCCGGTGAACATCGCGGCGCGCGTGGAGGGCATCGCGGAAGCGGACGAGGTCTTCTTCACGGAGGCCGTGTACCTGGCCATGAACAAGGCGGAGGTGCCGTCGCAGGAGGTGGGCGCCTTCGAGCTCAAGGGCATCCCCGGGAAGATCCGCGTCTTCCGTGTGCCGCGCGCGCCCTACCGGGTGCTGGCGCCGACGCCGGACGCGGTGCTGCCCTCGCCGGAGGAGGCGGCCGCGCTGCCGCCCTACGGCAACCTGGCCCTGGCGCGTGTGACGGACTCCAGCATGGACCTGGGCGCCCTGGGCCAGCGCGCGGCGGAGGGCGCGGCGGCGG
>NZ_RAWL01000479.1:0-6155 GCF_003668885.1 Corallococcus sp. AB049A
GTCCTCGGCGGTGATGCGCTCGCGCGGGCCCGCCGCGTTGGCGGACTTCTGGGACACGGCGCCCTTCGCGCTGTCCACCACGTCCTCCACGCCGCCCTTCACCTTGTCCAGGGTGGAAGGGTTCACGGTGCGCTTCCAGGTGCGCTCCATGTGGTCCAGCGGGGTCCGGCCGTTCACGTTGCCCCGCGCCAGGAAGACGCCCAGACCCACCGCGCAGGTCGTCCAGACCAGGAACTTCAACACGCCCATGATTCACATCCTCCTACGTCGTCTTACATCGCCCCGGAGCCGATGGCGAGTTTCCTGACTGTCGCTTCCGGAGTCGCTGACAGGGGGCGTTGGGGCCCTTAAGGTCCACGGGCTTGCAGCCCGAAGAACTCATCAGGGCCGCCCAGACGCGGGCGGCGGGATTGGACGTGGGGCGGGGGGACGCGGCGCTGGAGCGCGTGCGGGCCTCCGCCTCGGCGTTGTTCGCGAAACTGCCGGAGCCCCCGGTGTACCGGCGGGCGGAGGACCCGTCCCGCAAGGCGGCCCAGGCCCTGCTGCCGGAGATGGAGCGGGTGCTGGCGGAGGCCTTCGCGGTGGCGCGGGAGCCGGCGGTGTCTCCGCTGGTGGACCGGCTGGTGGCGGCCCTGCGCGCGCACGCGGAGGCGCTGGTGCACACCGCGGACGGCCGGCTGGAGGCGGCGGAGCTGGCGTGGCGCAAGGCCCAGGAGCTGGAGCGCGCCGCGCACCCCACGCGTCAGATGGTGGGGCAGCCCTCGCGGCCGCCGCCGGTGTTCGACAAGGGCACGGGCCTGTCGCGCTACGACCCTCGCAACGCGGCCCAGGCGACGGTGAAGCTCGTGTGCCCCAACACGGGCTGCAAGCGCATGGGGGACTACGCGTTCATCCCGACGCACGCCTACCACCGCTTCGTCTGCCCGGCGTGCCGGGTGCCCTTCCTGGCCTACTTCGGAGAGCTGAAGGGGCTGGAGGTGGAGCACCGGCGCAGCTCCAAGCGCTACCGCTTCACGGTGGACGAGGTGGGCAGCGCCGTCACCACGCGCATCGACTTCGAGGAGGCCGGCGGGCAGGAGTTCCCGGCGGCCCGGCGCGACCTGTTGGCCTTCCTCTACACGGAGCAGCGGGAGCTGAAGGTCGTGGTGAACCTCACCAACGGCAAGCTGATGTGGGTGAGCCCCGCGTCGACGTGCTTCGTGGCGACGGCGGCGTTTGGCGAGGGCGCGCCGGAGCTGGTGGCCTTCCGGGCCTTCCGTGACGACGTGCTCAGGAAGAGCCGGCTCGGTCAGGGGTTCATCGACGGGTACTATCATTGGGGCCCTCCGCTGGCGGCGTGGGTGGTGCGCCGGCCTCGGGTGCGGGCCGGGGTGCGCTGGGCCCTGACGCGGGTGCACGGCCGCCTGACACGGAAGGAACGCGGATGACACAGCAGGCTGCTGGGACGGAAGGGACGCCGCCGCCGGGCGCGCGCGGGGACAAGGCCAAGACGGCGCTGGCGGTGGTGGCGGTGCTGGGGCTGGCCGCGCTGGCGTTCCTGGGCGTGCGCGAGGCGCAGCGGGCGCGGCTGGTGCCTGACGGAGTGTCGCCGCCGACCTTCCAGTTGACGAAGCACGAGGGTGGCTCGCTGGCGCTGTCGGACCTGAAGGGTCGGGTGGTGATGCTCGACTTCTGGGCGACGTGGTGCCCGCCCTGCCGCGAGGAGATGCCCTCCCTGGTGAAGCTGGCCAAGGAGTACGAGTCCCAGGGGCTCGTCTTCGTGGCGGCCAGCCGGGACGACGGCCCGACGGCGCCGCAGGAGGTGGACTACTTCCTCCAGCGCTTCCAGCCGGAGCTGCGCCCCTACGTGGTGTACGCGGACGACGACGTGGCGCGCGCCTTCCAGGTGAATGCGCTGCCCACGCTCTACTTCCTGGATCGGGACGGGAAGGTCATCGACGCGCAGCGCGGCATGCTGTCCGAGGACGGCCTTCGCCGCCGCATCGAGCGCGCGCTCAAGCGTTAGACTGGAGGGCATGACCCTCTACGACGCGGACACGGTCGACGCGTGCTCCTGGCCGGAGACGCCGCAGGCGCGGCTCGCACGCGACTACTTCGTCCCGGTGATGAAGCGCGGCAGCACCGCCTTCCTCTCCGACCGCACCACCCTGCGCCTGGTCGCGATGGACGACCTGCGCATCCCGCTGGCCATCAACGAAGCGGAGTACGGTAACTCGCCGCTGCACTCGCTGTGGGTGCGCTACATCGGCCTGCCGGTGCAGGCGGTGACGGCGGAGGCGTACGGCGCGGCGCGCGCGGTGGTGATGCGCGGGGCCATGCGCACGCTGGGGTCCATGCTGAAGGCGGCGCGCATCGACAAGGCCGTCTACGTGGACCACTGGCTGGTGCTGCGCAACCTGAGCGTGAGCCTGGATGAAGCGCAGGTGGAGCGCCTTACGGCCTTCCTGGTGGAGCGGTTCCCCGGCCACGCCATCGTGTTCCCCGCCATCAACCCGGCGAACGCGTCGCCCCTGCTCAACACGCTGGCCGCGCGGGACTACGGCTTTCTGTACGGCTCTCACACGCGCATGACGTTGCCCACGCAGGACGTCAGCCGGCAGGTGCGTGAGAACCGGCGCCGCGACGGGCGGCTCCTGGAGGCCGCGGGCTACCGCATCGTGGACGGACGGGAGCTGCCGGACTGCGCGCCCCGGCTGCGGGAGCTGTACCGGTCACTCAACGCGGACAAGTACCACTCCACGCTCGACTTCACGGAGGAGTTCTTCGCGTGGACGCTGCGCGAGGGCATCTTCCAGTACTGGCTCGCGGTGAAGGATGGACGCGTGGACGGCTTCTACGCCACGCACGTCAGCGACGACACGGTCTGGTCCCCGCTGTTCGGCTACGACCTGTCGCTGCCGCAGGACCTGGGCCTGTACCGGGGGCTCGTGCACCGGCTGATGCAGGACGCGCTGGAGGTGGGGCTCACCATCGAGCTGGGGCCGGGCGCGGATCCGTTCAAGAGCCTGCGCGGCTCGCAGCCGGTGCCCCGCTGGACGGCCTATTACGTGAAGCACCTGTCCGGCTTCCGGCAGTACGCGTGGCGCACGCTGCAGCGCTACGTGAACGGCGGGGTGCGGCCGGCCGCGAACGCCATGCTGAAGAAGATTGATGGCGACGCCGCCGTCGGCTTCGGTCCGCTGACGCTGCCCTTCACACCGCCCACGGGCCAGACACCGCGCGAAGCGGCCCGGGCAATGCGTGAGCAGGTGGACGCGCTGGAGGCGCAACTGGAGTCCGCGGCCCGGCTGGAGGGTGAGGCCCGGCTGCGCGCGCTGTCGCCGCTGTCGCAGACCCTGCACAACTGGCCGCAGCCCATGCCTCGCGTGGTGGCCCTGCGCGAGCGGCTGACGCGGCTGGAGCGGGAGGCGCGCCGCAAGCCCGAGCAGGCCGTGGCGCCCGCGACCGTGTCCCCCGAGGTCCAGGCCCGTCAGCTGCTCCAGGACGCGACGCGCTGGGGGTACACGACGCTCATCGCCGCGAACCTGGGCGAGGTCGCGGCCCCTCACCTCAAGGCGCTGGTGGAGGCGCTGCGGCGGGAGCTGGCCGGAATCGTGGGCGTGGTTCTCCTCGCCACGCGCGGCGACAAGGTGGTGCTGGCCACCATCGCGAGCGACGCGCTTCGCAGCGTGGGCATGGACGCGGGCCAGCTCATGGCCCAGGCGGCGCCTTGCGTCGAGGGCAAGGGCGGCGGCTCGCCGGAGGTGGCGTGGGGCGGCGGCTCGCGCGCGGACGGCATCGAAGCGGCGCTCAGCGCGACCCGGCGCTTCGTGGAGTCGCGCCTGGGCAACTGGACGCCGTCCGGTGGCGTGGGCTGAGCGTCAGAGCACCTGGCGCACGGCCTCCTCCAGCTTCGCCCTGGGCACGGCGCCCACGACCTGCTTCACCACCTTCCCACCCTTGAAGAAGAGCAGGGTGGGCATGGCGCGGATGCCGTACTGCTCGGGCGTGGCCGGGTGGTCGTCCACGTTGAGCTTGGCCATCTTCATCCGGCCTTTGTATTCGGTGGCCAGCGCGTCGATGACCGGGGCGATGACCCGGCACGGCGGGCACCAGGTGGCGGTGAAGTCCACCAGCACCGGCTCCTTCGACTCCAGCACCTCGCGTTGGAACTCCGCGTCTCCCAGCTCGATGACGTCGCCAGCCATGGGCCCATCCCCTGTGTGAAGGGCGCGAAGTCCGCGCCTCGTGCCCAGGGGATGTAACCGCGTGCGGCAGCGGGGACGAGCGCCCCGGGCGGGACGCATTGTTCCGTCAGGAGCCCTCTTCCCACGGGAGCGCGGCGCCGCGCGCGGACAGCAGCTGGAGGAAGGTCCGCACCTTGAGGGGCAGCTGCCGGCTGCTGGGATAGACGGCGTAGATGGGCAGGCCCGGGGGCGTGTCCGCCTCCAGCACGGGGATGAGCAGCCCCGCGCGCACGTCGTCCGCCACCAGCGAGGCCGCGAGCCGCACGATGCCCAGCCCCGCGCGCGCCGCCGCCTGTCCCGCTCGCTCGCTCGGCACGCGCAGGCGGCCCGTCACCGGCACGGTGCGCGCGGTACGTCCCTCGCCGAAGAACCACACCTCGTCGGTGCCGGACTCGGCCAGGAGGATGCACTCGTGGGCCGTCAGCGCTTCAGGCGTGCGGGGCGTGCCGTGGCGGCTGAGGTAGTGGGGGCTGGCGTAGTAGCCCGTGCGCACGCGCCCCAGCCTGCGCGCCACCAGCGACGAGTCCGCGAGCGGCCCGGTGCGCAGCGCCAGGTCGTAGTCCTCCGCGATGAGGTCCACGTGCGTCTGCGCGAGCGACACCTCCACGCGCAGCCGGGGCTCGTGCAAGAGCAGCTCCGCGATGACGGGCGTGAGCAGCTCGCCCAGCAGCGACAGGGTGGCGATGCGCAGCGTTCCCTGGGGCGTGCCGCGCGACTCGCTCAGCGCGGCGTTCACCTCGCGGGCCTCGGCGACCAGCCGCGCGCAGTGCGCGTGGTACTCGCGGCCCGCTTCCGTGAGGCGCAAGCGGCGCGTGTTGCGCTCGAGCAGCCGGATGCCCAGGCGCTCCTCCAGGGCGGCCAGCCTGCGGCTCACCGTGGACTTGCGCAGGCCCAGGCGCTCCGCCGCGGAGGTGATGCTGGCGGTCGCCACCACCTCCGCGAAGAGGACCATGTCGTCCAAGAGGGGCGGGTTCGCGGCCACGGACGGGGAGCCTATGCCCCGGCCGGAGCGCGCGCGAGCCCGCCGTCAGTCGTTGGCCGCGCCCGCGAGGATCCACGAGCGGACCAGGACGTTCAGGCCCGGATGCTGGTCGAAATACTCCGGCTTGTCCGCGGGCATCCGGTCCCCACAGTCCTTGCCCTCCATCTTCCGGATGAGCGCCGAGTGGTCCGGGTCTCCGGGAGTGACGCGCTGGAGCGTGCCGCCGCACGCCTTGGCGGTGACGTTGACCAGGCTCGCGTGGCTGGTGGCCGCCGCGAGGCTCAGGTTGCCGGCCTTGCCGTGGCAGCCCGTGCACTGCGCGGAGCTCCACAGGGTCTGGATGTCCGCGCCGTAGCGGGGCACCGACACGGGCAGGGTGAGGGTCCGCACCACGGGCGGGCCCACGCCGTCCGTGACGCTCACGGAGAAGGTGAAGTCGGTCTGCGCGGCCACGGCGGGCGAGTACCACTGCGCGCTCGCGCCATTCGTACCGCCCACCCAGGTGCCCCGGGCGCCGGGAGTGACCTGCGTCCACGCGTAGGTCAGCGGATCCCCGTCCGGGTCGCTCGCGGTGAGGGTGAAGGTGCCCGTCGCTCCGGCCACCAGCGACGTGGGCGCGGAGACGGTCGCGCTCACGGTGGGAGGCTGGTTGGTCTTGCGCACGGAGACGTCGATGGCGCCCTCGGCGGTGCCACCCCTGCCGTCACTCACCGTCACCTTCAGCGTGAAGCTCCGGGCGCTGTCCACGTCCGGCGCGGTCCACGAGGGCTGGGACGCGGAGGGGTCGTCGAAGGTGCCCGCTGGGGCGGCGGGCTCCTGCGTCCAGGTGTAGGTGAGTAAATCCCCGTCAGCATCCGAGGCCTCCAACGTCGTCGGAACGGGCGTGCCGGACGTCACACTCGAGGCCTGCACACTGGGGCCCGTGAGGGTGGGCGGCGTGTTGGGGG
>NZ_RAWL01000047.1:0-31216 GCF_003668885.1 Corallococcus sp. AB049A
AAGGTGCCGCGCCCGCCCCCGAGGGCGAGCAGGCACCGCGAAATTTCGAGGCGCCTCCGGAGGGTTCGGAGAGATCAGTCCCCGCGCCACAGCCCGAGGTCGTCGCGCCCAGCCCGGACGCGGACGCCGAGCGGCTGCGCATCCAGCCGGGCGACGGAGAGTAAGAGACCCATGGACCTGACCGCCGACACCCCCACTTCTCAAGGCTCCACCGCGACGCCCGACGTGTCCGGCGGCCGCAACGACGCCACCCAGGTCGTCGGCCACGGGCTGGCGTACCTGTGCGGCCGGCCAATGGGCGAAATCCTCCGCGCGCTCGTCCCCAGCCTCACCCCGGAGAAGATCCAGGAGGCGCTCGCCGCCCAGCAGGAGAAGGGCGGCCGCCTGGGTGAAATCCTGGTGGGCATGAAGGCCGTCAGCGAGGAGGACGTGTCCCGCGCCCTGGGCCACCAGCTGGACCTGCCCTACCTCCAGCGCATCTTCGTGGAGGAGGTGGACGCGGAGCTGGTCAAGCGCATCCCCATCAACTTCGCCCGCCAGACTCAGCTCTTGCCGCTCTCCCTGGAGGGCGACGAGGTGGTGCTCGCGGTGGCGGATCCGCTGGACACCACCGCCCTGGACCACGCGCGCCTCTTGCTGGGGCAGGCCATCCAGCCGCGCATCGCGCTGGCCTCCACCATCGTGGACGCCATCAACAGCGTGTACGACCGCTCCGTCAACGAGGCCGAAGCGCTCGTGGACGAGATGGAGACGACGGAGGACCTGGACTCGCTGGCCCATGAGCTGGAGGAGCCCAAGGACCTGCTGGACGCGGACGACGAAGCGCCCGTCATCCGGCTGGTGAACTCCGTGCTCTTCCGCGCCGCCAAGGAGCGCGCGAGCGACATCCACATCGAGCCCATGGAGCGCGAGCTCCTGGTGCGCTTCCGCATCGACGGCGTGCTCCAGGAGGTCATCAAGCCGCCCAAGCGCTACCAGAACTCCATCATCGCGCGCGTGAAGGTGATGGGGCAGCTCAACATCGCGGAGAAGCGCCTGCCGCAGGACGGCCGCATCCGCATCAAGCTGGCCGGCCGCGACATCGACATCCGTCTGTCCACCACGCCCACGTCCTTCGGCGAGCGCATCGTCATGCGTCTGTTGGACAAGACGGCGACGCTGCTGGACCTGGCGGAGATCGGCATGAGCCCGCAGGTGCTGGCCAACATGGAGTCGGTCATCAAGCGCTCGCACGGCATCGTGCTGGTGACGGGCCCCACGGGCTCCGGCAAGACGACCACGCTCTACGGCGCGCTCTCCAAGATCAACACCTCGGACCTCAACATCCTCACCGTCGAGGACCCGGTCGAGTACCAGCTCAAGGGCATTGGCCAGATGGCCATCGCTCCGAAGATTGGCCTGACGTTCGCGCAGGGCCTGCGCTCCTTCCTCCGCCAGGACCCCGACGTCATCATGGTCGGCGAAATCCGCGACAAGGAGACGGCGGAGATCGCCATCCAGGCGTCCCTCACGGGCCACCTGGTGCTCTCCACGGTGCACACCAACGACGCCGCGGGCGCCGTGACGCGACTCGTGGACATGGGCGTGCAGCCCTTCCTCGTGGCGTCGTCGCTCACCGGCATCCTCGCCCAGCGCCTCGTGCGCCGGGTGTGCCCGGACTGCCGGCAGCAGTACACGCCCACGGACGCGGAGCTGAAGGAGCTGGGCTTCACGCTCGCCAGCTTCAAGGCGAAGTTCAACACGGACCGCATCTACCGCGCGGTGGGCTGCCCGTCCTGCAACCGCAACGGCTACCGCGGCCGCTCCGGCATCTACGAGTTCCTCTTCGTGGACGACGACGTGCGCCAGCTGGTGCTCAAGAACGTGGACGCGTCCACCATCAAGAAGTCCGCCCTGGCCAAGGGCATGACGACGCTGCTGGATGACGGCGTGCGGAAGATCGCCCTGGGCGAGACGACCATCGCCGAAGTCCTGAGCATCACGCAGGAGGACATCTAGGTCCGCCATGCCCGTCTTCGAATACAGAGGCCTTGATTCCCAGGGCAGGCAGAAGAAGGGCCTGCTGGAGGCGGACTCGCCCAAGACGCTGCGCTCCAAGCTGCGCGCGGACGGCATCTTCCTCACGGACGTGCTGGGTCAGGCGGAAGGCAGCCGCGCGGGCGTCTCCAAGGGCGCCAACGCTTCCTTGCTGGCCCGCGACGTGGACCTGCGCAAGCTGGGCCGCGGCCGCGTGTCCACGGAGGACGTCGCCATCCTCACCCGGCAGCTGGCCACGCTGCTGGGCGCGGGCGTCACCATCGTGGATTCGCTCAACGCGCTGGTGGACCAGGCGGAGAAGGAGCGCCTCAAGCGCGCCCTCTCCGACATCAAGCAGCGCGTGAACGAGGGCTCGTCCCTGGCGGACGCGTTCAGCCAGCACCCGAAGATCTTCCCCAGCATCTACATCAACATGGTGCGCGCGGGTGAGGCCTCCGGCGCGCTGGACCAGGTCCTCCTGCGTCTGGCGGACTTCACGGAGAACCAGGCCAAGCTGCAGCAGAAGATCATCGGCACGATGATCTACCCCATCATCATGCTGGCGGTGGGCGGCGGCATCCTGGTGCTCCTGATGGTCTTCGTCGTCCCGAAGGTCACCAAGATCTTCGAGACCATGAAGGCCACCCTGCCCCTCAACACGCGCATCCTCATCGCCGCGTCCAACCTCATGCAGGCCTGGTGGTTCATCATCATTCCGGCCTTCATCGCCGGCGTGGTGATGTTCATGCGCTGGACCCGGAGCCCCAAGGGCAAGCCCAAGTGGGACCGCTTCACGCTCAAGGCCCCCATCTTCGGCAGCCTGGTGCGCCTGCTGGCCATCTCCCGCTTCGCGCGCACGCTGGCCACGCTGCTCAAGAGCGGCGTGCCCATGCTGGCCGCGCTGGACATCGTCAAGGCGGTGATGACGAACTCGGTGCTGGCGGACGCGGTGGAGAACGCCCGCGAATCCATCCGCGAGGGCGAAAGCATCGCCAACCCGCTCAAGCGCTCCGGCCAGTTCCCGCCGCTCGTGTACCACATGGTCGCCATCGGTGAGAAATCAGGGCAGCTGGAGGACATGCTCCTGTCGGTGGCGGACTCCTATGAGACGCAGGTGAACGTGCGCATCGGCGCGCTCACCAGCCTCCTGGAGCCCATGCTCATCGTGGTGATGGGCGTGATGATTGCATTCGTAGCGCTCTCCATCCTGATGCCGATTCTGCAGGTGAACACGGCCATCCATTAGGTGGAGGGAGCTTCCGCGATGAACGACACGCTCGACCGGTGGATCCAGCGCGCCACGCTGATGGGCCTGTTGGCCCTGGCCGCCACGCTGGCGACGGTGGGGGCCACCCTCTACGCCCACCGTGACCCGCCCGCCGCCTCCAGCGCGGGCACGGCGCCCTGAAGCAGCCTCCCCTGACATCCCGACACACCCATGGCGCGGTGGCTTGCCAGAAAGTCACCCGAAGGTGAGTGAAGACATGCACACGACGAACGCGAAGAAGCAGCAGCGCCGCAAGAACCGCGGCATGACCCTCATCGAGATCATGGTGGTCATCACCATCCTCGGGCTCATCGCGGCGGCGGTGGGCGTGGCCGTCATCCCGAAGCTGGAAGAGGCCAAGCAGGACACCGCGAAGCTGGACATCCGCAACATCCAGAGCGCGATGAAGCTCTATTACACGAAGAAGGGCTCCTACCCGGACACCGCCACGGGCCTCAAGGCGCTGGTGGACACCAACAACCTGGAGCGCATGCCCATGGACCCCTGGGGCCGTGAGTACGTGTACATGAACGAGGGCGGCAAGCCGGTCATCACCAGCTACGGCGCCGACGGCAACCCGGGCGGCGAGGGCTCCGACGCCGACATCTCCTCCAAGGACCAGAACGCCCGTCAGTAACGGCGTTTTCCTGAAGCAAAGCCGCGCCTCCCGCGTGTTGTCGTAGGAATGCCCGTGATGACCCCCGAGCACACTTCCTCACCGACGTCCGCGCGCGAGGCGCGCGCCGTTTCCACCGAGCAGGCCCGCGCCCGCTCCTCCCGCCTGGGGCGCCTGCTCTTGCTGGGCGTCTTCGTGGGCGCCACGCTGCTCGCGTTCGCGCTGGTGTGGGCCACCGAGGACAACACCCTCACGCCCACGCAGCGCCAGGCGCGCGAGCAGATCCGCCGCCTGGAGGGGCTCTTCAAGGCCCACCACCGGCTGATGGGGTTCTTCCCCTCGCAGGAGCAGGGCTTCACGCCGCTCATCGACTCCAAGGTGATTGACGGCACGCCCCTGGACCCGTGGGGCCACCCGTACATCTACCGAATGGAGGGCAAGACGGGCGCCGTGCTGTCGCTCGGCTCCGACGGCAAGCCCGGCGGCACGGGCGAGGCCGCGGACCTGTTCTCGGGCGGCATCGTGGCACAGGAGGTGCAGCCTTGAAGCGGGCCATGTCCTCCCCTCTTCCCGCCCGCCGCCGCCGTGCCCCGCGCGGCCTGACGCTGATTGAGATCTCCATCGCGCTGGCCATCGCGGCGGTGATGTTCGCCGCGGTGACCATTGGCATTGGCGCCATCACCGGCGCGAAGGCCAAGGGCAGCGCCACGGAGCTCGCGGGCGTCATCCGCTCGCTCTACGACTCGGCGGCGCTCAGCGGCAAGACGTGCCGGCTGGTGTTTGAAATCCCGGACCCGAAGCGTGAAGAGGCCACGCGCTACCACGCGGAATGCGCGGCCGGCGGCGTCACCACCTCGCGAGACCGGGACGCGGCGCTGCGCGACGAGTCGCGCGACCGCGAGCGCCGCGCGCGCGACGGGAACAACGGCGGCGACTCGCGCAAGAACTACACGCGCTCGGAGGGCTCGCAGCCTTCCGCGCAGGAGCTGATGGACGAGGAGAAGAACCGCATCGAGGCCCAGTCCACCTTCTCCGCGTACACCGCGGAGGAGATCTCGCCCAAGTCGCTTCCGGCGGGCGTGGCGGTGTCGGTGTGGACGCGGCAGCAGCGCGAGCCGGTGGAGAGCGGCGTGGCCTATCTCTACTTCTTCCCGCAGGGCTACACGGAGAAGGCCATGGTCTTCCTGCGCCAGGGTGACAACGCCTGGACGCTGGACGTGTCACCCCTGACGGGCAAGGTGTTCATCGCACCCGAGGCCCTGGAGGTGCCCCGCTCATGAGGACCCCCATGCGAAGGCGCTCGGGCTTCACCCTGCTGGAGACGATGGTGGCCCTGGCCATCCTCAGCGTCGCGCTGATGGCCATCTTCGACCTCAACTCCGGCGCGGTGGCGAACCACGTCTACACCAAGCGGCTCACCGTGGCGGCGCTCCTGTCCCGCTCCAAGATGACGGACCTGGAGCAGAAGCTCTACGACGACGGCTTCGACCAGGACGACGACGAGCAGTCCGGCGACTTCTCCGACGAGGGCTGGCCCCAGTTCAAGTGGCGCGCCCGCCTCATCGCGCCCAAGACGGACGGCGTGACGCCGGATCAGCTCATTGGCGCCATCTTCAACCTGCCCATGGGCGGCGGCGACTCCGGCGACCCGCTGGGCGGCCTGGCCAGCCTCTTTGGCGGCGGTGGCGGCGACGGCAAGGGCGGTACGCCTCCGGGCAGCACCACCACCGCCAGCCCCATGGGCGCATCCGCCATGAGCATGGCGCAGCCCATGTTCACGCAGATGGTGGACCAGCTCACCAAGTCCGTCCGCGAGGTGCACCTCACCGTGTACTGGAAGGAAGGCACCCAGGTGGAGAGCGTGGACGTGGTGACGCACGTCGTGTCGCTGGGGCCGGGCGGCGACCGCAACGGCGGCTTCACGCCCAACGCGGGCAGCACGGCGGGCGCGGAGAACCAGTGGGTGAACCCGCGCACGGGCCAGGTGGTGGACAACCCCATTGACGGCCCCAACGGACAGAAGCTGGACCCGAACACGCGTGAGCCGCTGGTGAACCGCGCGGCCATGCTCAACCAGCTCAACAACCCGGGCGGCTCGCAGCAGGGCGGTGGCACCGGCAACACCGGCATCAACCCGCGCGGCCCCGGTGGCATCTTCGGCGGACGCGGCCTGCCCGGCCTGCCTGGACGCGGAGGCATCCGATGAAGCGTCGCATGCGTGGCTTCACCCTGATGGAGGTCATGGTCGCGGTGGGCATCACCGCCCTGATGGGCACCGTCGTCGCCATGGCCTTCCAGACGGGCATCAACGCCAAGGAGGTCGTGGAGGGCGAGGCCGAGCGCTACCGCATGGTGCGCGTGTCGCTCAACCGCATGGCCCGCGAAATCGGCTCCGCCTTCGTGAGCGACCGCTACGATTTGCGCCGCTTCCGCGACCAGAACGACCGGCCCACCAACTTCATTGGCGAGCGCGACAAGCTGACCTTCACGACGTTCGCGCACCAGCGCCTGTACACGGACGTGAAGGAGTCCGACCAGGCGGTGGTGGAGTACTTCGTGGAGAACTCCAGCGAGCGCGGCGCCCGTCAGCGGCAGGACCTGAAGCGGCGGGTGGACCCCAACGTGGGGGACCGCATGGACCGGGGCGGCACCACGGACGTCCTCTTCGAAGGCGTCAAGGGCGTGGAGTTCGCCTACTGGGACTCCGACAAGAAGGAATGGGACGACGAGTGGGACACGCGGCGCAACGAGCGCAAGGACATCCTCCCCACGCGCGTGCGCATCACCGTCATCGCCCTGGATGAGGCGGGCAAGGAGGCGCGCTACACGACACAGGCGCGCATCGTGCTCAACACGACGCTGCCGAGGTTCAACTGATGGCCTTCCCCTACTTCCAGCAGGCTTCCCGCCGGCGCGGCAAGGCGCGGATGGCCCCTGTCCATGTCCATGCCCAGACGCGCCCCGCGCGCTCGAGCGCGGAGAAGAAGCACCGGCGCTCGCGCGGCGTGGCGCTCATCATCGCGCTCGTGTCCATCACGCTGCTCACGGTGGTGGCCACGGAGTTCGCCTACAACACCCGCGTGGACCTGCAGCTCGCCGCCAACCAGCGCGACGAAGTGCGCGCCTACTACATGGCCCGCTCCGGCCTGTCGCTGGGGCGGCTCCTGCTGCGCTTCCAGCGGCAGGTGGACCAGACGCCCATCCCCAACCCCGCGAGCCTCCTGAGCGGCCTCATGGGCGGCGCCCTGGGCGGCGGCGCCACCGGCGGCGCGGCCGGCGCGGCCGCGTTCCAGCCGCAGTCGCTCAACCTCCAGCTCTGGAAGCTGGCGCGGGTGGACTGCCACATGCTCAAGGGGCTGGTGAAGAGCGACGGCGCGCAGAGCGAGGACGGGCGCCCCGTGGAGACGGAAGCCGTGCAGGTGGACCCCAACTTCCAGATGGAAGGCGAGGACGGGGACAACGCGGGCGCGGCCTCGCAGATGGCGGCGCAGATGCAGCGCCGCTCCTTCGGCGGCTTCGAGGGCTGCTTCCTCGCGACCATCAGCGACGAGGAGGAGAAGCTCAACGTCATGCGCCTGAACACCGGCGGCGCGGAGTCGCAGGCCACCGCCGCGCGCATGCTGGACATGTTCTCCGACAAGCGCTTCGAGTTCCTCTGGCAGCAGGACGACGCCAACAAGGTGCGCTCCACGCCCCGGGACACCATCCTGGCGCTGAAGGACTGGTCCGACGAGGACCAGACCCAGTCCACCCTCAACGAGAAGGACCCGACGAACCCCTTCGTCGCGGGCTTCGCGGACGAGGGTTCCGCGTACAGCCGCTACGAACCGCGCTATGAAGTGAAGAACGCGCGCTTCGACAGCCTGGATGAGCTGTACCGCGTGCATGGCGTCAACGACCGCTTCATGGCGGCCTTCCGCGACCGGCTCACGGTGTACCCGGACATCAACTCCAAGCCCAACGTCAACACCGACGACCCCATCATGCTGGGCCTGGCCATCATGTCCGCCGCGGACCCCAACCGGCCGGATCCGCGCCTGACGGATCCGGTGTTCCTCAACGAGCTCATCAGCCGCATCCGCGCCGCGCGCATGTTCAACTTCTTCGGCATGTCGGTGGCGGACTTCGTGAACGTGGTGGAGCAGGCCGGCATCGCCGTCAACCCGCTCATCAAGGGCAACGTCCAGCAGAACCGCTACCTGGGCGACAAGAGCAAGACTTTCACCATCAAGTCCGTGGGTGAGGCGGGCAGCGTCCAGAAGACGCTCACCGCCGTCATCCGCCTGGACGACGGGCTGGGCAAGCTCGTGTATTACAGAGAGGAATAGCATGGCCCGCATTCTTGGCCTGGACCTGGGAAGCCACTCCGTGAAGGGAGTGGTGCTCAACTCCGGAGCGAAAAGCCAAAGCACCCAGGCCTACGCGGAGGTGCGCCGCGCGCAGGAGGGCGAGCGCTCGGAGACGCTGCGCGCCGCGGTGGAGGAGCTGCTCGGGAAGATGCCGGCGGGGCACGTGGATCAGGTCGTCATCGCCCTGCCCGGCCCGTCCCTCACCACGCACGCGGTGAGCCTGCCCTTCTCCGACAGCAAGCGCGTGGAGGCGACGCTGCCCTTCGAGGTGGGCAGCCAGCTGCCGTTCGACATCTCGGAGGTCGTCTACGACTACCAGGTGGTCGGCCAGAAGGACACCGGCGGCAAGGAGAAGGCCGCGGACCTGCTGGTGGGCGTGGTGAAGAAGGAGGAGCTCCAGTCGCTGCTGGCGCTGCTGGGCGGACTCCAGGTGGATCCGCGCGTCATCACCCATCCGGCGCTCGCGTACCAGAACCTCTTCACGCAGATGCCCGGCCTCTTCGAGGGCGCGTCCGAGGGCGGCCCGGTGGCGGTGGTGGACATCGGCCATGAGCGCACGTCGGTGGCCATTGGCCAGCCGGGCAAGGGCGTGGAGTTCGCGCGCACCTTCGCGGGCGGCGGGCGCGACCTGACGCGAGCCCTGGCCACGGAGTTCCAGACGACGCTGCCGGAGGCCCACGCGTGGAAGGAAGCGCACGGCGTCATGGCCAGCGCCGCCCAGGGCCCGGACGCCGAGCGCGCCGCGAACGCCTTCGTGCGCGGCCTGCAGCCGGTGCTGCGCGAGCTGCGTCCGTCGTTCAAGTCCTTCGCCGCGCGCACCCGCCGGCAGGTCTCCGCGGTGGTGCTGTGCGGCGGCACGGCGCGGATGCCGGGTCTGGCCGAGCAGCTGTCCAAGGATTTGAACCTGCCGGTGCGCGTGCTGGCGCTGCCGGCGGACGCGGCCGCGACGATTGGCGCCAAGGAGACGCCGTCCGCGGCGCAGGCGTACGCGCTGGCCATGCGCGGCAACGCGGCCGGGGCGAAGGCGCCTCGCTTCAACCTGCGCCGGGGTGAGTTCGCCTTCAAGGGCGGCTACGACTACGTGAAGGACCGGCTGGGCCTGCTGGCGTCCTTCGCGGTGACGCTGCTCTTGCTGCTCATCGCGTTCGGCGTCGTGCGCAACACCGTGTTGTCGCGGCGCGAGGCGGAGGTGGACGCGGTGCTCTGCAAGACGACCCAGCGCATCCTGGGCACCTGCGAGACGAACTACGACCGCGCGCTCAACATGCTCAAGGGCGTGGAGAGCCCCGCCGCGGCGCTGCCCGCCATGTCCGCCGTGAACCTGCTGGCGGAGGTCACCCAGCGCGTGCCGCCGGAGGTGCCGGTGAAGTTCGACCGCATCCAGGTGGACCTGGACCGCATCATGCTCCAGGGAGAGACGGACAGCTCCAAGCAGATCGACACGCTCTCCGCCGCCTTGAAGGGCCACCGCTGCTTCAAGGACGTGAAGGAGGGCAAGGTGGAGAAGACTCGCGACGGGCAGAAGGTGACCTTCCGCCTGGACGTGCAGGTGCAGTGCCCCGGCGAGCCGCAGGGGGGAGAGACCTGACATGGGAAAGATCAAAGAACTCTTCGCGCCCCTCCAGACCTGGTTCGAGCGGCTGAGCGACCGCGAGCGCAAGCTCGTGGCGCTGGCCGGCTCCGCGGTGCTGGTGTTCGTGCTCTTCGTCACCCTCTTCAGCTTCGCCAACAGCGCGAACGGCTACCGCCGCCGCACGCAGGACAAGCTGGCGAAGCTGCAGGAGGTGCAGGCGCTGGCGACCAGCTACGGCCAGGCGCAGGCGGAGCGGCAGAACGTGGAGCAGCAGCTCACCCAGAGCAACGTGCGCCTCATCACGTACATTGAAGACAAGGCCACCGCCGCGGGCCTCACCGTCCCCAACATGACGCCCAAGGGCGACGTGGGCGTGGGGGACGGGAAGATCATCGAAAGCTCCGTGGAGCTGACCTTCACGGACGTGGACCTGCGCAAGCTGACGGACTTCCTGCGCACGGTGGAGACGGGCCCGGGCATCGTGAAGGTGAAGTACCTGCGCGTGGAGCCCCGGCCCGCCACGGACACCCTGACGGCGTGGACGACCGTCGCCACCTACCGGATGAAGCAATAACCCATGGCCACTGAATCGAAGACCGCCCGCTGGAAGCTCGTCGTGGGCTACGCCGCCTTCGCGGTGGTGGCGTTCGTCCTCTGCCTGATGTTCACGTTCCCGTACGACGCGGTCCGCACGCGGCTGGTGACGGAGGCCGCGGCCCACGGGCTCGCGGTGCGCATTGGCGGCCTGCGTCCGGGCCTGTCCGGCGTCACCGCCACCAACGTGCGCGTGAGCAAGCCGCCCACGCCGCTAGGTGCTGAGTCCGTCGCGGCGCTCGCCCGGGGCGAGTCCGGCGGGCTGGGCCCGGATGAGCTGGGCGAGGCGCTCGTCTTCGACAGCGTGGCGCTGCGCCCCTCCCTCTTCCCGGTGGGCGTGGTGGCGAAGCTCAAGGGCATGGGCGGCACGGTGAACATCCACGTGGGCGGCATGAGCGGCACGTCGCTGAACGTGGACGTGGACGGCGTGCAGGCCGGCGGCGGCAACCTGCCGAAGTACACGGGCGTGGACATGGAGGGCACGCTCAACGCGAAGCTCGCGCTCCAGGCGCCCGGGACGATGATTCGCGGCCAGCCGGTGGACTGGTCCCAGGCGTCCGGCACGGTGGTGGTGGACACCCAGGGGCTCACCATCAAGGGCGGCAAGGCGGCCATCCCCATGGGCGGCGGCCCCGCGATGCCCATGGAGCTGCCGCGCGTGGTGCTGGGTGAGCTGCGCGGCGACCTCCAGTTCGACAAGGGCCTGGGCACGGTGCGCGACCTGAACCTCAAGAGCGAGGACCTGGAGGGCACCGGCACCGGCACCGTGAAGCTGGGCCGCCGGCTGGAGTACAGCGAGCTGGCCCTGGACGTGGGGCTGAAGTTCGAGCAGGCCTTCCAGCAGCGGCTGGGCCCCCTGGCGCTCGCGGTGAACATGCTGCCGCAGGACCGGGACAAGCCGGGTTGGCGCGGCGGCCGGCTCAGCGGCATGGTGAGCAGCCCCCGTTTCGGCCCCAAGCGGTAGGGCGGGGTCGGTTCCGGCCCTCCCCCCTCCTGCGGTCGGCCCCGGTTGATGCCCGCGCACGCGCCGTGTAAAGCGCTGCGCGCGGCCCTGGGGTGTCCGGGCTTGGGAGAGAGTTCGTAATGCCGGAGCTGGTGTTCTTCCGTCGAGGCGAGGAAGTGCTGCGGGTGGCGGTGGACCGGGCGCGGGTGGTGCTCGGCCGGGGCGACTCGAGCGACGTGGCCATTCCGGATCCGGAGGTGAGCCGCCAGCAGGTGGCCCTCCTGTGGGACGGACAGAAGTGCCGCGTGGAGGACCTGTCCGGCAAGGGCACGAAGGTCGCGGGCGCCACGGTGGAGCGCGCGGACCTGCCCGACGGCGCGGACATCGAGCTGGGCCAGTGGCGCGCGGTGTTCCGCCAGCACGGCGCCAGCGATGACGCGGACGCGGCCACGGAGGCCGGCAGCGCCACCGTCGTGCAGGGGCGCGACTCCCAGCGCTGGCAGGCCGCGCAGCTGCGCGTGAAGCAGGGCGGCACGGAGGCCGTGCACCGGCTCACCGGCGACAGCTTCACGGTGGGCAAGGACGCGGGCAACGACCTGGTGCTCCAGGACCGGTTCATCTCCGGCCGGCACCTGAAGGTCACCCGCCGCGACGGCGTCTTCCACGTCGTGGACCTGCGCTCCACCAACGGCACCTGGCTGGGGCCGGTGCGCCTCTTCGAGGCGGAGGTGACGCTGCCCACCACGCTGCGCGTGGGCGAGGCGGAGCTGATTCTTGAGGCCGTGCCCGCGGCGAAGAAGGAGGCGCAGGCCTTCCACGGCATCCTCGGGAGCGACCCGTCCGTGCGGCAGCTCACGGACCTCATCCAGCGCGTGGCGCCGTCCACCGCGGCCGTCACCATCCTGGGCGAGTCCGGCACGGGCAAGGAGCTGGTGGCGAACGCGCTGCATGCGTGCTCGCCGCGCGCGAACCGGCCGCTCATCCCGGTCAACTGCGCCGCCATCTCCAAGGAGCTGATTGAGAGCGAGCTGTTCGGCCACGAGAAGGGCGCGTTCACCGGCTCCGTGGGCGCGCGCAAGGGCGCCTTCGAGGAGGCGGACGGCGGCACGCTGTTCCTCGACGAGATTGGCGAATTGCCCCTGGACCTCCAGGCGAAGCTGCTGCGCGCGCTGGAGAGCGGCGAAATCAAGCGCGTGGGCGCCAGCCGCCCGCTGCACGTGGACGTGCGCGTGGTGGCGGCCACCAACCGGGACCTGCTGGCCGCGGCGCGCGAGGGCCGCTTCCGCGAGGACCTCTACTACCGCCTGTGCGTCGTGCCGCTGCACCTGCCGCCCCTGCGCAACCGCCGGGGAGACGTGGTGGCGCTGGCGGAGCACTTCGTGCGCACGTTCGCCCCGCGCGGGCAGACGGTGCGCTTCACCCCGGCGGCCTTGGACCGGCTCCAGCAGCACGCCTGGCCGGGCAACATCCGCGAGCTGCGCAACGTGGTGCACCGCGCGCTGCTCTTGCGCAAGGGGCCGTCCATCGACGCGAGCGACCTGTCCTTCGACCAGGAGGTCAACCGCGAGACGGGCATCACCGTGCCGGAGCTGCCGCCGGGCATGACGCTGGAGCAGATGCTGGAGAAGCTGGAGCGGCAGATCATCGAAACCGCGCTGCGCCGCTTCAACAACAACCGCGAGCGCGTGGCCCGAGAGCTGGGGCTCGCGCGCTCCACCCTCTTCAAGCGCCTGAAGGACTGGGGCCTGACGAAGCAGGACGAGCAGGAGTGACGTGAAGCCGGGCCCCTTCCGCCCTACCCGTTCCCGGGGTGGGCGGGGGCGCCCCAGGCGGAGTGCGGCGCCGGGTGCGCGTCCGTGCGCAGGTACCAGGGCACGCTGACCACCACCAGGCGCCGCTCGCCGGACAACAGCAGCGCGCTGCGCAAAAGCTCCGAGCGGCGGCCGTAGAGCATGGCCCGGTACCAGCGCCGCTCCAGCAACTCCGGCAGCACGATGGCCACGGTGCCCCCGGGCACCTCCTCCAGCAGCGCGTCCAGATAGTCCATCAGCGGCCACACCAGCACGCGGTACGGCGACCCCACGTGCACGAGCGGCGGAGGCGTCCGTCCCGCCTCCAGGAGCGGCTGCTGGACGAAGTGCTGCCACTGCGAGTCCAGCGCCGCCTCGTCGGTGTCACCGCTGCAGATGTGCACCGCGCGCACGTCGTCGCTCAGCGTCAGCGCGAAGCGCAGCGCCGTCTCCGACGCGTGGGACCAGCGGTCCACGGGCACCACGGCGACCATGGGCGACGGGGGCGTCAGCAGCAGGGGCCGCTTCAGCTCCGTCGCCTGCCGCGTGCGCGTGTACGCGGCGTGGACGCGCGCCAGCACCATGAGCCCCACGGGCACGAGGACGAACGCGGCCCAGCCGCCGTGCATGAACTTGGACACGGCCACGATGCACAGCGTGAGCGCCGTCATCACCGCGCCCACGCCGTTGAGGGCCCGGCGCCAGCGCCAGCCCTCCTGTTCCCGGTGGCGGCCCCAGTGCACCACCATGCCCGCCTGCGACAGGGTGAAGGCCATCAGCGCGCCAATGGCGAACAGGGGGATGAGCCGGTCGGTGATGCCCCTGCACACGATGAGCAGCACGGCCGCGAGTCCGGACAGGGTGAGGATGCCGCGCGACAGCGCGAGCCTGCGGCCCCGGTGGGCGAAGCCCGGCGGCAGGTAGCGCTCGCGCGCCAGCACCTGGCAGACGAGCGGGAAGCCCGCGTAGCTGGTGTTCGCGGACAGCGCGAGCACGCAGAGGATGGCGGCCATGGCCACGAAGTAGAAGGCGCCGCGCCCCATCACCGCCGCGATGAGCTGCGACAGCACCGTCTGGTAGTTCGCGCCGTCGGGGTCCGTGGCGCCCACGCCGTACGCGCGGCACAGGAGCGCGATGCCCAGCAGCATCGTCACCAGCGTGCCCACGATGATGCCCAGCGTGGCGCGGGCGCGGCGGATGGTGGGGTCACGGAAGAGGGGCACGGCGTTGCTGATGGCCTCCACGCCCGTCATCGCCGTGCACCCGCTGGCGAAGGCGCGAATCACCAGCCACGCGCCCAGCGGCGCGGTGGGCACCGCCAGGGGCGGCGGCGGCTGCACGGGCGTCGTTTCACCAGTGGCCAGTTTGTAGACGCCCACCGCCAGCACCAGGCCCAGCGACGTGATGAAGAACCACGTGGGCACGACGAACGCGGCGCCCGCCTCGCTGACGCCGCGCAGGTTCACCAGGGTGAGCAGCGTCAGCAGGCCCAGGGTGATGGGCAGGGTGTAGGGCCGCAGGGCGGGGAGCGCGGACACCAGCGCGCCCGTGCCCGCGGAGATGCCCACCGCCACGTTGAGCAGGTAGTCCAGCATCAGCGCCGTCGCCGCGAGCAGCCCCGCGCCCCGCCCCAGGTTCTGCTTCGCCACGGAGTACGCGCCGCCGCCGCTGGGGTACGCGGCGAGGGTCTGCGCGTACGAGCCCGCGACGATCATCAACAGCCCCACGATGGTGGCGGTGATGGGCAGCAGCAGCCACACCCCCGAGGCCCCCAGCGGGCGCAGCACGGTGAGCGCGGCCTCCGGGCCGTACGCGGCGGAGGACAGCGCGTCCAGCCCCAGCAGGGCCACGCCGGTGAGGACGCCCGTCTTCTCCTGCCTCGCCTGGGCATTGGTGAGCGGGCGCCCCAGGAGCAGGTCCATCAGGCCGTGGCCCTGCCGGCGCCGGGGCATGAATGGCCTCCTGCGTCCGTACTCGGCCAGTTGAGCCATGGCGGCGTATCCCCCTGGGCCGGAAGGTGGGCACCGGATTCCGGACGAAACACGGCCCCGCGGTCGCATGCCCCCCAGGGCGATAGACCCTTTCGCGGGCCCGTTCGTTTCACGAAGGAGACACAGGAGACCATCCACCATGGGCCCGCACGCCGCCGTCCTCGCCTTCCCTACCCTGGATGACTTGTACGCCGAGTACCGTCCCCGGGCGCTGGCCATTGCCCGGCGCATCGTGGGGGACACCGACGACGCGGAGGACGTGGTGCAGGACGTCTTCCTGCGCCTGTCGCGGCAGCCCCCCGGCCTGGACGGGCGCGCCACGTGGACCACCTGGCTGCACCGGGTGATGGTCAACAGCAGCATCAACTGGCTGCGCTCCCGGCGCCGCCGCGAGCGGCTGACGCACGCACCGGAAGAGACCGTGTCGCCGGAGGCCCACGCCGTGGGCAAGCAGATGCAGCGCCACTTCCACGAAGCGCTGGAGGAGGTGAACCCCCAGCAGCGGCAGGTGCTCTACCTGCGCGAGGTGCGCGGCCTGGGCTCCGCCGAAATCGCCCGGCTCCTGCACATCCCCGAGGGCACCGTGAAGAGCGCCCTGCACCGGGGCCGCCAGCGCGCCCTCACCGTGATGGAGGAGCGCGGCCAGCGGCCCTGAGGCACGAAGCGTCTACTCGTCGCCCTTGCTGCCCACGAACTGGTCGCCCTTCTCCTTGAAGAGGAGGTTGAAGCTGGTGAGCGAGCCGTAGACGCGGGTGATGTAGCCCTGCATCTCCGCCTTCTCCGCGTCCGTGAGCTTGGGGTGCGCGTTGAGCTTCTGCTCCAGCACGCGGATGCGGTCGCGCACCATCGTGACCTTGTGGAACAGGTTGTCGATGGGCAGGTCCTTCGCCTGCAGCTCCGGGTTGCCCGGGACGAGCCGCACCGTGCCGCCCTCCCACTTGCCCGCGAGCGGCGGATCACTGAGGCCCGCCGCCTCCCGGAAGATGTCCATCAGCTCTTCGCGCGTCATGTTCAGCCCTTCCAGGTCCACCACCGCGCGCGGATCCGCGCGGTGGCGCACCACCACGGGCGCCACGCTGCGCGCGGGGCGCGTCCGGTTGCTCGAAACGAGGGGCGCCGCAGGGGCCGCGGAGCCCCGGGGCGCGTACTTGTCACAGATGGGCGCGGAGGGCGGGAACAGGCCGCGCGAGGTGTAGACGCGGCACGGCCCCACCCAGCCACGGTGGTCCTCGGAGTGCGGACTCCAGAGCTTGCAGTTGCCGCACACCCGTTCGTCGGGGCGGAAGGTGGGAAGAGGTCTGGGTCCCGCTCCCGCGTCCGACATGTCAGCGCGCCTCCTTGGCCACCGGCTTGCCCTTGCGCACGTTGAGCTCGCGCAAGAGCGCGTCCGCGTCCTCGACCTGGTCGAGTTGCCACAGCAGGTAGCGCACGTCCACGTTGACGTTCCGGGCCACGTCCGGATTGTAGCCGAAGTCGTTCGCGACGTTCTCCCACACGCGGTCGAAGTTCACGCCCACGAGCTGCCCCTTGCCGTTCACCGTGGGGCTGCCGGAGTTGCCGCCCGTGGTGTCCGCGTCCGCCAGGAAGTCCACCGGCACGTCCTTCAGCCGGGGGTCCACCCACGTGCCGAACTTCTTCGCCGCCGCGGCCGCGCGCACCTTCTCCGGCGCGTTGAAGGGCTCCTCCCCCGTGTGCTTCTGCAGCATGCCCGTCAGCGTCGTCTGCGGCAGGTACAGCGCGCCGTCGCGCGGCGTGTAGCCCTGCACCTTGGCGAACGACACGCGCAGCGTGCTGTTGGCGTCCGGAGCAATGGGCTTGCCCGCCTGCGCCATCACCGCCTTGCGCCACGCCGGCCGCAGCCGCGAGGACGCGCCCTGGCGCCGGTCGCGCGTGTCATCCAGCGCGGCCAGCTCCTTCGCCAGCTCCATGCCGTACGCCAGCAGCGGGTCGCGCCGCGCGGCCAGCTGCCCCACGGACTCGTCCGCCATCTTCAGGCGCTCGGCGAGCGTGAACACCTTCGTGCCCGCGTAGAGCGAGTCGATCTTCGCGGTGACGTCCTTCTGCGAGTACGTCTTGCCGAACGTGGCATCCACGGCCGCGATGCGCGCGTCCGCGGGCAGCGCCTGCGCGCGCTTCACGAACGCGTGCAGCAGCGCCTTGTCCGCGGCGAGGAAGAGGTTCTTCTGCTCGCGCTCCAGGCGGTCCTTGGTGCGCGGCAGCTCGCGGTCCATGTACTCCGGGCGGCGCTCCAGGTCCGGCTTCGCGCGCTCCATGGCCAGCCGGGACACGGTGGTGGCCAGCGCGGGCCCGCGCGCCAGACGGCCGGCCATGTTCAGCAGGAACTCGCGGTCGAACGTCTTCGAGGATTCCTTCTGCTCCGCGAGCAGCGCCTCGCGGGCCTTGAGGGACTCGCCCCACTTCGCGCTGTCCTTCCGCGCCCAGGCGACGGTGGCGGCTTCCGCGTCGCGCTGCTTCTCCACGATGTGGCCGCGCTTCAGGCCCGCCAGCTGCCCGCCCGCGTTCTTGTAGACGTTGTGCAGGCCCTTGAGCTGCGAGGCCACGGCGATCTTCCCGGCGGGGTCCTTCTCCCCTTCCGCCTCCAGGATGCGGATGGCCTCGCCCAGCACGTCGCGGATGGCCGGGTAGTAGCGCGCCTGGCGCTCCGCCATCTCGTCCGCCAGCAGCGTGCGGAACGTGGTGCCCGGGTAGCCCAGCACCATCACGAAGTCGCCCGGCTTCACGCCCTCGGTGGACAGCGGGAAGAAGAACTCCGCCTTGTAGGGCACGTTCTTGTCGCTGTACGCGGCGGAGGCGCCGTCCGGCGCGGTGTACGCGCGGATGATGGCGAAGTCGCCGGTGTGGCGCGGCCACATCCAGTTGTCCTCTTCGCCGCCGTACTCACCCACGGCGCGCGGCGGCGCGTAGACCAGGCGGATGTCCTGCAGCTCCACGGCGTCCACCAGCGTGTAGTTCACGCCGCCGTCGAAGGTGGCCACCTGGCAGCGGGTGGCGGGGCGCTTCTCGCACTCGGCGACCAGCTCCTTCTGCTTGCGGTCAATGGCCTTGTAGCGCGCCAGGTCGTCCGCGCCCTGCGGCACGGCGCCGTTGATCTCCGCCGTCACGTCCTTGAAGCCGCGCGGCACCTGCACGCGCGAGCCCTTGCCCGGCAGCTCCTCCGACTGGCTCTTCGCGAGGAAGCCGTCGGTGATGAGGTCCTTCTGCGGGGAGCTGTGCTCCTGGATGATGGCGAAGGCGCAGTGGTGGTTGGTGATGATGAGGCCGGAGGCGGAGATGAACGACCCGGAGCAGCCGCTGGTGTTCACCGTGCCCGCCAAGAGGCCCGTGCCGCGCTTGGGGTCCCACAGCTTGCTGGGCGGCAGCTGGAGGCCCTGGGCCTTGAGCCAGGCGGGGCTCAGTTCCAGCACCTGCTGCGGGGTCCACTTCCCTTCCCCGGCGAAGGCCGGGGCTGCCACGAGCGAGAGGAGAAGGAGCGTCTTCTTCATGGTGCCCCATCCCTACCCCGTCCGCCGCCCCGGCGCGACCGTTCCGGTGTCCGGAGCGCGCGTTTTCGCGGAAGATGGAACGCGCTTGGATGTTCCGGTGTCCAGGCAGGAGGGGACCAGCGATGCGGACCGCGAGCGGGGCGACACTGGATTTCGGAAGGCTGGCGCTGCTGCTGCTCCTGATGGGGGCGTCCTGGTACTTCTGGTACTCGCCGGTGCTGTGGCCGGTGAAGGTGCTGGTGGTGATGATGCACGAGAGCGGGCATGCCATCGCCTCGCTGCTCGTGGGGGGCTCGGTGGACCGGGTGCACCTCCAGGTGAACGAGGGCGGCACCTGCTTCAGCCGCTTGCCGCCCGGCGTCATCAACCGCGTCATCGTGTCGTCCGCGGGCTACCTGGGCAGCGCGGTGGCGGGCGCGGCGCTGATGCTGGCCACCTTCCGATTCCGGCTGGGCCGCGCGGTGATGGGCGCGGCGTCCGTGTGGCTGGCGGTGATGGGCTTCTTCTACGCGGGTGACCTCTTCACCCTGGCCTTCTGCCTGGGCATGGCGCTGGCCATGGGGCTGGGCGCGCGCTTTTTGCCCACGGGCCTGGTGGACGCGCTCAACCTGTTCCTCGCGGCCTTCACCGCGCTCTACGTCGTCTTCGACTTGAGGGACGACCTGTGGAACAGCGCGGTGCGCGCCCAGAGTGACGCGGCCATCCTCGCCAGTGAGACGTGGGTGCCGTCCGTCGTCTGGGCGGCGCTGTGGACGCTCCTGTCCCTGGCGCTGCTGGGCGTGTCCGCGTACTGGGCCATGCACGCGAAGCCGTCAGGCGGCGTGAAGATGCCGCCCATGGCCCGCGCGCGGCGGGTGTGAGCGGCAGGCCCTACTTGCGCGGCCGCATCCGGAAGGCCACGAAAGACGCCATGTCCGGGAAGCCGAAGTACGGGTTCTTCTGGCGGATGGCCTCCATCTGGGCCACCGGCACGTCCGCGTAGTCGTGCCCGGGGTACAGCCTCGTGGAGTCCGGCACCTTCGCCAGCACCTGCGACAGCGAGCGGTACATGTCCTCCGGGCTGCCCCCCGGGAAGTCGCACCGGCCGCACCCGTTGATGAAGACCGTGTCCCCGGACACGAGCGCGTCCTCGGCCAGCAGGCAGTGTGAGCCCGGCGTGTGCCCTGGCGTGTGCAGCGCATGGAACGTGCGCGCGCCCACCTGGACCGGGTCCCCCGCCTTCAGGGTCCGCAGCGCGTCCCCGCCCCGCTTGCGCAGGTCGCTGGAGAAGGCGACCTCCTCCGCCTGCGCGTACACCGGCACGTCGTGGCGCGACAGCAGCTCGTCCAGGCCGTTGATGTGGTCGCCGTGGCAGTGCGACACGAAGGCGCCCACCACGCGCTTGCCGTCCTGGGCCACCGCCGCCTCGATGGCCGGCACGTCCCACGCCGGATCCACCACCACCACCTCCGGGCCGTCCTGCGGCCCCACGAGGTAGACGAAGTTGTCCATCGGTCCGAGCTTGAGCTGACGCACGTACGGCGTGGGCATGGTTGTCCTCCAGACGGCCACTCTACGCCCCAGGCTTGCCGCGCCGGGGCCAGTTCCCTTTGAATGCCACTTTTTGCTGCCCCATGCCGTCAGGAGGTCTCCGTCCGTGAAGCGCCTGCCCACCCTGCTCCTCTGCTCGCTCCTGGCCAGCGCGACCGCCTCCGCCGCCGGGCGGACCCCCTCCACCCTCCGCTACAAGCCCTCGGGGGATGACGAGCGCCCCGTCATCGTGGACGCCACCATCGGGCCCCAGGGCAGCGACTTCGCCATGCGGCTGAAGTTCAACAAGGACCCGTTCGGCGAGGAGTGCAAGCAGCGCTGCGCCAACGTCACCCTCTTCCTGGACACCGACTCCAGCACCCAGTCCGGCCTCCGCCTGTCCACCGACAAGGCCCCGGAGAACGGCGCCGACCTGGCGGTCGTCATCCAGGGCGTGCGGGAGTACAAGCGCCAGGACGCGCCCCCGGAGGTCGCCCTGCGGGTGAAGGTGCGCCAGCTGGGCTCGGACGCCACCAGCGCGGACGCGGGCGAGCTGCTCGCGGACCTGAACAACCGGCAGGATCCGGAGCGCATCCAGACGGACGGCACCACCGTGTACCTCCTGGTGGACGCCACCAGCGCGCTGCTGCCCTCCGCCCGCAAGGTGCGCGTCATCTACCACCCGCCGGGGAGCAAGGCGCTGACCGCCACCATCAACGGGATGGCCAGCGGCAGCTCCGGCCGGGGCGTGCAGATCTTCAAGCGCGGCAGCGGCAACTGGGGCCGCGCCCCGGACGCCGCGGAGGGCAAGAAGCCCCGCGCCAACACCACCGGCGACAACGGCTAGCCGCAAGCAGCCCGCCAGCCAGGCCAGGCCCTCGCTCCCTTCGGAATTCCGGGGGGTTGGCGGTGGGTTTCAAGCAGGCACAGGACTGTACGGACGTACAGAAGTCCCGCGTGGGAGACGACGCAACCTCCCGAATTCGTTCTCAATGTCAGAGGCCCATGGTAGTCCCGGCCATCTGACGTCGAGTGGCCGACCCGACTGGTAGTCGCAGCGCGCACGGCGGCACGCCCGCGCGCCGCGTCACGAGCGGGACGGTCGGCCCGTGTGACACCCATCTGGATTCCATGACCATGCTCGCAGAAGCCGAAACGAAGTCGCGCAAGAAGCAGGGAGGCCCGGCAGGGGGCGGAGGCAAGGGAGGCGGCGGCGCGTCCGGCGCCGGTGGCGGCGGCGACGGTCTGCCCGCGGGCCTGGCCGAGGAAGCGCGCCGCCGGTACCTCAACTACGCCCTGTCGGTCATCACCTCGCGCGCCCTTCCGGACGTGCGGGACGGCCTCAAGCCGGTGCAGCGCCGCATCCTCTACGGCATGTGGAACGACCTGAACCTGTCGTTCGACACGAAGTACCAGAAGTGCGCGCAGGTCGTCGGCGCCATCATGGGCCGCTACCACCCGCACGGCGACACGGCCATCTACGACGCGCTGGTGCGCATGGCGCAGGACTTCTCCCTGCGCTACCCGCTGGTGGACGGGCACGGCAACTTCGGCTCGCTGGACGGCGACTCCGCCGCCGCCTACCGCTACACCGAGTGCCGCCTGGAGAAGCTGGCCACGGAGCTCTTGGGTGAGCTGGACAGCAAGACCGTCCGCTTCCGCCCCAACTACGACGGCACCCGCGAGGAGCCCGTCGTCATCCCGGCGCGCGTGCCGCAGCTGTTGATGAACGGCACCACCGGCATCGCGGTGGGCATGGCCACCAACATCCCGCCCCACCACCTGGGCGAGCTGGTGGACGCGCTCTTGGCGCTCATCAACAACCCGGAGCTGGAGACGAAGGACCTTCTGAAGTTCATCAAGGGTCCGGACTTCCCCACCGGCGGGCAGATCCTCAACGACAAGAAGGAGCTGCGCGAAATCTACGAGACGGGCCAGGGCTCCGTCCGCATCCGCGGCGAGTACAAGCTGGAGGAGCTCAAGCGCGGCGGTCAGATGATCGTCGTCACCTCCATCCCGTACACGGTGAACAAGTCCACGCTCGTCGCGAAGATTGGCGAGCTGGTCCGCGAGCGCAAGCTGCCGCTGATTACGGACGTGCGCGACGAGTCCACCAAGGACGTGCGCATCGTGCTGGAGCTCAAGAAGGACGCCAACCCCGAGCTGGTGATGGCGTACCTCTACAAGCACACGCCGCTGCAGACGAACTTCGGCGTGAACCTCACGTGCCTCGTGCCGTCGGACAACCCGGACGTCGGCACGCCCAAGCGCCTGGACCTCAAGTCCATCCTCCGCTACTTCCTCGACTTCCGCCTGGAGATCGTCACCAAGCGCTTCGAGCACGAGCTGGCGGAGCTCAAGCGGCGCGTCCACATCCTCGAGGGCTTCGAGAAGGCCTACGACGCGCTGGATGAGATCATCCGGATCATCCGCCAGTCCGAGGGCAAGCAGGACGCGGCCCAGAAGCTGATGGCGCGCTTCAAGATGGATGAGATCCAGGTGGACGCCATCCTGGAGATGCGCCTCTACAAGCTGGCCCGCCTGGAGATCCTCATCGTCCAGAAGGAGCTCAAGGAGAAGCGCGCGGAGATCAAGCGCATCGAGGGCATCCTCAAGGACGTGAAGAAGCGCTGGGCCGTCATCCACGACGAGCTGGCCGGCCTGAAGACGGCGTACACCGACAAGCGCCGCACGCGCATTGGCGGCGCCGGCTCCGAGGAGATGGAGTTCTCCGCGGAGGCGTTCATCGCGGACGAGGACGCCCACGTCGTGATCACGCGCGACGGGTGGATCAAGCGCGTGCGCGAGGTGAAGGACCCGTCCACCACGCGCCTGCGTGAAGGCGACGCGGTGATGGCGGTGCTCGCCGGCAGCCTGAAGGCGAACCTGGTGCTGTTCAGCAACTTCGGCACCGCGTACGTCACCCGCTTCAACGACGTGCCGGCCTCCACCGGCTACGGTGACCCGGTGCAGAAGCTGTTCAAGTTCGACGACGGCGAGCGCGTGGTGGGCGCCCTGTCCCAGGACGCCCGCCTGCCCCAGCCGGAGAAGCTGGTGGCGGTGACGCGCCAGGGCCTGGGCCTGCGCTTCCTGCTGGCGCCGCACACGGAAGTGTCCACCCGCGCCGGCCGCCGCTACGCGAAGACGGGCGAGGGCGACGAGATCATCGGCACGCAGCCGGTGGGCGACAAGGACCTGCTCGCCATCCTCACGGAGAAGACCAACGCCCTCGTCTGCAAGGTGTCGGAGGTCAATGAACTGGCCGGCCCGGGCAAGGGCGTCCAGGTCATCAAGGTGGACGCGGGCGACAAGGTGGTGGACTTCCTCGCGGCGCCGGCCAGTCAGAAGGACGCCACGCTGGAGTTCGAGACGCAGAAGGGCCGCAAGCTGCACCTGTCACCGGCGAAGTTCGGCGTGACGGGCCGCGGCGGCAAGGGCCATGAGATGTCCAAGCGCGACACGGTGAAGGAGGTGGCGAAGCCCGTCACCTTCGTGCCGCTGCCGGAGAAGAAGGAGTAGCGGGAAGGCCATGGCGACCAAGAAGGACACCTATACAGGCGCGGACATCCAGGTCCTGGAAGGCCTGGAGCCGGTGCGCAAGCGCCCGGCCATGTACATCGGGGGTACCGACAGCACGGGCTACCACCACCTCCTCTGGGAGATCGTCGACAACTCGGTGGACGAGGTCATCAACGGCTTCGCGTCCCTCATCGAGGTCACGCTCCACAAGGGCGGCAAGTCCATCACCGTCGTGGACAACGGGCGCGGCATCCCCGTGGACATGATGCCCAAGCACAAGAAGCCCGCCGTGGAGGTCATCCTCACGACGCTGCACGCGGGCGGCAAGTTCGAGCAGGGCAACTACATCCACTCGGGCGGTCTGCACGGCGTGGGCAGCTCCGTGGTGAACGCGCTCACCAGCAAGCTGCTCATCGAAATCAAGAAGGACGGCAAGCGCCACGTGCAGTCGTACGCGCGCGGCAAGGCCACCAGCGCCCTCAAGGTGGAGGGCCCGGCGCGCGGCACCGGCACGTCCATCACCTTCGAGCCGGACGCCGAAATCTTCGGTGAGAAGCAGAAGTTCGACGCGGCCCTGGTGCGCGAGCGCCTGGAGGCGAAGAGCTACCTGCACAAGGGGATGACGGTCGTCTGGAAGGACGAGACGGCCACGCCCCCCGTGTCGGAGACGTTCAAGCACGACGGCGGCATCGCCGAATACCTCACCAAGGTCGTGTCCGAGCGCCAGAAGCCCATCGTCCCCGCGGGCAGCACGCCGTTCTACTTCTCGCGCGACAACGAGGTCCGCCTGGAGGTGGCGCTGGCGTGGACGGAGGCCACGGACGAGCACATCCGCTCGTACGTCAACGGCATCCCCACGAACCTGGGTGGCACGCACGAAGCGGGCTTGAGGGCGGCCATCGTCAAGGCGATGCGCAACTACATCGAGACGCACGGCCTGACGCCCAAGGGCGTGTCGCTCACCGCGGAGGACATCCGCGAGGGCATCACCGCCATCCTCTCCGTGTACGTGGTGGAGCCCCAGTTCCAGGGGCAGACGAAGGGCCGCCTCAACAACCCGGAGACCACGGCGCAGGTGGACAGCGCCGTGCGCCCCGTGCTGGAGAAGTGGTTCAACGACAACAAGTCCATCGCGGAAGCGCTGCTGGCGCGCATCATCCTGGCCGCCCGCGCGCGTGAGGCGTCCCGCGCGGCCTCCGCCGCCATCAGCCGCAAGTCCGCGGTCAGCCACCGGCTGAACCTCCCCGGCAAGCTGGCGGACTGCTCGTCCACGGACCCCGCCTCCAGCGAGCTGTTCATCGTGGAAGGTGACTCCGCAGGTGGCTCCGCCAAGCAGGGCCGCGACCGGCGCACCCAGGCCATCCTCCCCTTGCGCGGCAAGGTGCTCAACGCGGAGCAGGCGTCCACCGACAAGGTGGCCACCAACAAGGAGCTCCAGGACATCGTCAGCGCGCTGGGCTGCGGCATCGGGTCCGACTTCGACATCACGAAGCTACGCTACGGCCGCGTCTTCCTGCTGATGGACGCGGACAGCGACGGCCACCACATCGCCACGCTGCTGCTCACGTTCTTCTACCGTCACCTGCGTCCGCTCATCGAAGCGGGCGCGGTGCACATCGCCCAGCCGCCGCTGTACCGGGTGGACATTGGCAAGGAGACGTACTGGGCCCTGGATGAACCGGACCGCGACCGCATCATCCGCGAGAAGGCCAAGGGCAACGCCAAGCCCAACATCATGCGCTTCAAGGGTCTGGGCGAGATGACCGCGGACGAGCTGAAGACGACGACGCTGGATGCGAAGAACCGCATCAGCCTGCGCGTCACCATCGACAACGCGCTGGAGACCGACCGCATCATCAATGACCTGATGGGCAAGGACGTCTCGGCGCGTTACAAGTTCATCACCGAGATGGCGGGCGAGGTCCAGGAGCTGGACGTCTGAGAAAACGGGAGTCCCCGCACACCCGGGACGGGCGCTTTTCCGTCCCGGGTGGGGCATTGGTCTTCCGCCCCTCCGGTCGGCTAGCATCCGCCGAATCGTGAACACCACCCGCCTTGCCCTGACTGTCGCGCTCGCCTGCGTGCTGAGCGCTCCCGCCGCGGACGCCGCCACCAAGCGGAAGACCGCCGCGAAGAAGAAGCGCCCCGCCGCCACCAAGAAGGTGCCCGCGGCCGTCCCCGAGGACACCTTCACCCCGCCCGAGGACGCGGTCCCCCGTTCCGACGCGCCGGTGGAGCCCAAGGCGGCCACCCAGGTCCCCGTCACTCCCGCGGCCCCGCAGAAGATGGCGGACGTGCCGGCCCAGATTGTCCGCGCGGCGCCGTCCAACGCGGTGGCCATCTTCGGCGTGGCCCGGCAGTCGGCCGCGACGGACTCCGCGGCGAAGCTGGAGGACACGCTCAACCGGAAGCTGGCGGGCGCGGGCGACATCCAGTTCGTGGACCTGGCCACGGCCTTCCCGCCGCCGGAGCCCCAGGCCAACCCGCGCGGTGACGCCCTCTTCGACGAGGGCCGCGCGGCGTACGACAACCTGGATCCGGACACCGCGGCGGTGAAGTTCAAGGCGGCCGCGGACGCCTACGTGCAGCGCCCCGGCGACCTGCGCCCGGAGAAGCTGGGTGAGACGTACCTCTTCCAGGGCGCGTCCCAGCTGCTCAACGGCGACGTGGCGGGCGCGAAGGCGGCCTTCACGAACGCGCTGCTGGCGGAGCCGTCGCTGCGCCCGGACGCGGCCCTCTTCGGCCAGGACGTGCAGCGGGTGTTCTCCGAGGCCCAGGGCGAGCTGAACGCGGCGCCGCAGGGCTCGCTGGTGGTGAACTCCCAGCCGCAGGGCGCGCGCGTGCTGGTGCGCGGCCGCGAGGTGGGCACCACGCCGCTGTCCGGCGCGAAGCTGGCCCCGGGCCACTACCCCGTGCAGGTGGTGCTGCCCGGCTACGCCCCGTTCGCGACGTACGCGGAGGTGAAGCCGTCCGCCCCCACGGAGCTGAAGACGAAGCTGGCCCCCGCGCCCGGCCTGTCCGCGCTGCGTGACGCGGCGGCGAAGGCCGGCACGGAGGCCGCCTTCGACGCGGACGGCACGCCGCCGGAGGTGGGCGCCATCGGCGAGCGGCTCAACGCGCGCTACGTGGTGCTGGCCGCCACGTTCCAGGACAAGAAGGGCCGGCTGCACGGCGAGGTGCAGGCGTGGGACCTGCGCACGAAGAACCGCCTGCGCGGCGTGGAGGTGGATTTCGGCAAGCGCGACGGCAAGGGCAGCGCGGACGCCGCGGCGGATCAACTGCACACCTTCCTCGCGGGCGCCGCCCTGCCGCGGAACGCCAAGGAGGAGAAGGAGTCCGTGTCCTCCAGCGACTCCGTGCTGCGCAAGCCCTGGTTCTGGGCCGCGGCGGCGGGCGTGGCGGCTGTCACGGCCGGTGTCGTGTACGTGGCCACCACGGACCGCGGCCAGGGCTTCAACCCGGTGAATGGTCTGCCCGGTGGAATTTCCTTCTAGGCCGGGCGTCAAGCGCACAGGACTCCTCATGAAAGCCCTTCCGCTCGCGCTCGTCTTGCTGCCCGCCCTGGCGTTGTCGGCCCCGCCCGCGTCGGGCCGGATCTCCGCGCTGCTCATCCCCATGGACCCGTCGTCCGAGTCCTCCGGGGTGCAGATGGAGAGCTACATGAACGACGCGCTCGGCAACTTCGCCAACTACGCCGTGCGCAAGCCGCGCGACCTGTTCGGCCTGCCGGACGACCCGGCCGCGCAGGCGTCCTTCGCGCGCGCGAAGAAGGGCTACGAGGAGAGCGTCAAGGCCTTCGAGGCGCGCGAGTACGAGGACGCGGAGCGCAAGGTGCGCGCCACCCTCAAGGAGCTGGAGGGCTCCGTCGCGTCCATGACGTCGTGCTTCCCGCTGTGCGACGCGCTGGCGCTGCACGGCGCCATCCTCCAGCTGCGGGGCGACGTGGAGGAGGCGAAGCTGCTGCTCATCGACCTGATGGCGCTCAACCCCACCTTCGAGCTGAACCCCAAGCGCTTCAGCCGGGACTTCATCAGCCTGCGCGTGCAGGTGGCGACCAGCCGCACCTCGCAGCTGCGCGGCAGCGCCACCTTCAAGTCCCGGCCCGCGGGCGCCCGCGTGTACGTGGACGGCGAGGCGGTGGGCTACACCCCGCTCACCCTGCCCACGCTGCCGGTGGGCAAGCACCTGGTGCGCATGGAGCGGCCGGGCTTCCGGCAGTACGGGCAGATCACGGAAGTGACGCCGGACGACGTGGACGTCACCGCGGTGCTGGCGCCGACGGCCACCTACAAGGCCTATGACGCCCAGCTGGACAAGGTGATTCCGGACGTGTCGCGCCCCAGCGACAAGCCGGCCAACGCCATCGTCGCGCTGCTCAAGTCCCTGAGCCTGGACCGGGCCATGGTGGGCACCGTGCGCGTCATCCCGGAGCGCGGCACGGAGCTGTCCGTGGGCTACTTCGACGTGAAGAACGGCAAGCGGATGGGTTCGCGCAAGCTGGTGCTCCAGGGTGACGAGTACGGCCAGCTCAAGTTGGAGATGGAGCGCGTCGTCAACCATATCCTCAACAGCGAGGGTGAGCAGGTCGTGAAGAAGCGCGACCCGCTGGACAACCGCAGCGGCGCGGAGGACTGGGGTTCCGAGGACCGGGGTGGCAACTCCCGACAGTCCGTCAAGAAGCACTCCGGGGAGGACCCGCTGGACGACGTGTCGGGTACCGAGGACTGGTGACACGCGGCGCTTGTCCCGGGACGGCTCGCACCTAGAGTCCCGGGCCGTATGCGCCAACTGCCGCTGCTCGCCCTCCTCCCCAGCCTCGCGCTCGCCCAGACGGGCACCGTCGACCAGTCCTCCGTCCCGCCCCGGGGCGTGACGCTGCCGCCCACCAACGCGGCCCTCATCGACGAAGCGCCCGCGCTGTCCCTCAACCCCGCGGGCCTGGGCTTCCAGGACGCGGGGCAGCTCTTCTACCTCCACGAGCGCAACCTCCAGTCGGACTCGGTGGGCGACGCCGTCTTCCTGGGCACGCGCCTGTTGGGCCTGGGGGCGGGCTTCTCCCTGGAGTGGATCCGCGGGGAGAACGCGCCGGACTACCGCAAGACGTCCTTCGGCCTGTCGCTGGGGCCCCGCACGCTGCAGCTGGGCGCCGCGCTGCACGACTTCAGCAGCTCGGATGACCACCGCATCAGCGGACTGACGAGCTGGGACGTGGGCCTCACCGCGCGCCCCTTCCGCTTCCTGTCGCTGGCCGCGGTGGCCAGGGACCTGAACGCCCCGGAGCAGGACGGCCTCAAGCTGCCGCGCCGCTACAACTTCGGCCTGGGCCTGCGCCCGCTGGGCGAGCGCTACACGCTGGGCGTGGACTGGCTCTTCGCGGAAGGAGGCTTCCGGGAGGGACAGGCCACGTACACGCTCCAGGCGGAGGTGGTGCGCGGCATCCGGCTGGGCGGTGGCCTGTCCCACGGCTTCGTCAGCGGCATCCCACTGGCGCTCCAGTTCGCGGCCACGGTGGACCTGGGCCACGCGGGCCTGACGTACGCGGCGGGCGGCGCCGGCGAGGGACTGGACCACGTGCTGCAGGTGCGCCTGTCCTCGGAGCGCTACCGCTCCCTGCACGGCGGCGGCGGCGTGGTGGCGCTCCTGGACCTGGACGACATGCTCGCGGGCGGCGTGAGCCCCGCGCTGGCCCTCCTGGGCGTGAGCGAGGTGGACCCGTACCTGCGCCTGATGAAGTTCCTGGACCTGGCCACGCGCGACGAGCGGCTCAAGGGCGTGGTGGTGAAGATGGAGGGCCTGCCCGGCGTGGGCTGGGGCACGGCGGAGGAGCTGCGTCAGTCGCTGCTCAAGCTGCGCGAGGCGGGCAAGAAGGTCGTGGTGGTGATGCTGTCCGGGGATGACCGCAGCTACCTGGTGGCGTCCGCGGCGGACAGCGTCTACGCGCTGACGGAGGCGTCGCTGCCCATCAACGGCCTGTCCGCCACGGTGACATCGCTGGGCGGCACCATGGAGAAGCTGGGCGTGCACTGGGACGTCGCGCGCGTGGGCGAGTACAAGACGGCAATGGAGCAGTTCACCCGCTCCGACATGAGCCCCGCGGAGCGCGAGACGCTGGACGCGTACCTGGACTCCCAGGTGACGCACTACGAGAAGGCCGTGGAGGCCGGGCGCAAGCTGCCCCCGGAGCGGCTGCGCGCGGCGTGGGCCCAGGGCATCCTGTCCTCGAAGCGGGCGCAGGCGGCGGGACTGCTGGACGGCGTGGTGTCCGCGACGGAGCTGGACGCGCGCGTCAAGGAGTGGTTCCCGGGCATGCGCTACCACCCGTCGTACTCGCCGCGCGAGGAGCGCGAGGACCGCTGGGGCCTGCGCCGCCGCATCGCGGTGGTGCCGGTGCTGGGTGACATCACCGGGGGCCGCAGCCGCGAGGATCCGCTGGGCTTCGCGCAGCTGGCGGGCGCGGAGACGGTGGTGCGCGCGCTGCAGCAGGCGCAGGAGGACCCGTCCGTGGTGGCCATCGTCCTGCGCGTGGACTCGGGCGGCGGCGACGTGCTGGCGTCGGACCTGATGTACCGCGCGGTGCTGGAGGCGAAGAAGCACAAGCCCGTCGTCGCCTCCATGGGCGACGCGGCGGCCTCCGGCGGCTACTACGCGGCGGTGGCGGCGGATGAAGTGCTGGCGGAGCCCACCACGCTGACGGGCAGCATCGGCGTCTTCTACCCGAAACCCGCGCTGGAGGGCCTGGGCGCGAAGCTGGGGGTGAACCAGGAGACGCTCAAGCGCGGCGACCTGGCGGACCTGCTGGAGTGGTGGAAGCCGTGGACGCCGGAGCAGGCGGCCGCGGTGCAGACCTGGGTGGACGACTCCTACGACACGTTCATCACGGAGGTCGCCCGCAACCGGAAGATGGACAAGGCCAAGGTGGACGCAGTGGCGCGGGGCCGGGTGTGGAGCGGCACGGACGCGCTCGCCCGGGGGCTGGTGGACGGGCTGGGCGGCCTGCCGGAGGCCGTGGCGTCCGCTCGCAAGCGCGCGAAGGTGCCCCCCGCGGAGGAGCTGGACCTGGACGTCATGGGGGACGCGCGCGGCTTCCTCTCCGGGCTGGGCGGCGAGCCCGGCGTGCACGCGCTGGCGGGGGTGCTCCTGCCGGAGCTGCCGGCCCGGCCGCCGGAGACGCTGGCGGTGCTTGCCCGGGAGCTGGGCCTGGGGTCGCCCGAGCTCCTGCGCCCCGGACTGAAGGCCATGATGCCCTTCCGCGTGCGCATCCGCTGAAGGGCCCCCGAGGCCTGGAGGCCGGGCCGGCGAGGTCGCCCGGTGGACAACCCACGCGCACGGGCGGCGAAATTGCGGGCACCCCGTCCAGGCCGTCTGTTAGGGTGGTGAGTGCCTCCCGGCCGGCGCTAGGGCCGTCGGGGGGCTTCAGGAACCGGCGGTTTCGGCCTTCTCGCAGGCCCCGCGTCCGGCTTCCTGTCCCAAAACCTGCTTCCTGACGTCCCCGGCGGCCCCTCGAGGCCGCCGCCCTCAAGGGCCGTCACGCGTGGAGCCCCATGAG
>NZ_RAWL01000480.1:0-6139 GCF_003668885.1 Corallococcus sp. AB049A
CCCCGCGAACGTGCCCGCGCCTTCCGAGGCCTCCGCGGACGCGCCCGCCGCCGGCGCGCAGCAGGCCGCGGTGGAGCCCGGCGCGGCGCCGGCGCAGGACGAGAATGGCCTTCCGCAACTCGCCCCCATCCCGGGCACGGTGGCGCGCAACGCGCCGAAACGGAGCTGAGCCCTGAACCGCCAAGGGGTTGACCTGACGGATTTGCGCATGAGCCTGTCGGAGCACCTCACGGAGCTCCGCTCGCGGCTCGTGAAGTGTTCGCTCGCGGTGCTCGTGCTGGGCGCCGTGTCGCTCATCTTCGCCAAGCCCATCTTCGGCGTGTTGATGCGGCCGGTGCTGGACGCGCTGCCCCCGGAGGGGCGCTCGCTCGTCTACACATCCGGCATCGAGGAGATCAACGTCCTGATGAAGGTGGGCGTGTACTGCGGCATCTTCCTCACCACGCCCGTCATCCTCTGGCAGATCTGGGGCTTCGTGGCGCCGGGGCTCTACCCGGAGGAGCGCAAGTACGCGTCGCCCTTCGTGGTGCTGGGCTCCGTGGCGTTCATCGTGGGCTCGCTGTTCTGCTACTTCCTGGTGCTGCCCTCCATGTTCAAGTTCCTCCTCAACGAGGAGGAGACGCTCGCCCTGGAGCAGCGCATGGACACGGCGCGCATGGGCGGCGAGGACGCGCTGCGCTTCCTGCGCATTGGTGAGGTGGAGCGCGCCGGCCACGTGGCCCGGGAGACCAGCGCCGCGCTGACGGCCGCCGGTGAGGGCCAGGTGAAGGACCCGCAGGTGGCGACCGCGAAGAGCGTGGAGCTCACCGCGCGCCTCAAGGGCCTGGGCGACCTGCTGGACGCGGCCGCGGACGGGCTGGGTGTCCCCGCGCGCGGCGTGCTGCGCCAGGCGGTGGAGAAGCGCGTGGAGGCGGTGACGGCCTTCGGCAAGCAGGACTACCTCGCGTCGGAGGCCGCCATGGACCAGGCGGCCAGCCTGCTCGCGGGCGTGGCGCCCACGCGCGCGGAGGAGATGTCCGGCCTGTGGCGCCTCCAGAAGGAGCTGGCCAAGGGCTACGCGGACGCCGAGGCCGCGCGCTGGACGCGGCCCATGCTGACCATGAACGAGCAGCTGTCGCTGGTGCTGCTGCTCATCCTCGCGTTCGGCGTCATCTTCGAATTGCCGCTGGTGATGGCGCTCCTGGGCATCGTCGGGGTGGTGCAGTCGCGGTGGCTCTTCCGCTACCAGCGCCATGCGTTCGTGGTGTGCCTCATCGCGGCGGCGATATTGACGCCCACGGGTGACGTGGTGAACCTGTCGCTCATGGCCGGCCCCATGCTGCTCTGCTACGAGCTGGGCGTGCTGGCGGTGTGGCTCATCGAGAAGCGCCGTTCGAAGGCGGAAGCCTCCACGGACATCACCCCGGCGGCATAGGCTTCCCCGCGCATGAGGAGCCCTGCCGCGCGCTTGATGATGGACCTGCGGTACCTGCGCGCGCTGTCGCGGAGGTTCCGCAGCACGCTGCTGCTGGCGGCGGTCATCTTCGGGGTGGGGCCGGCGCTGTACAACTGGCGCTACGTGGGGCCGGACGGGGGCCGTATCTCCTACGGAGAGGCGCTGCACCACGTCTACTTCCTGCTCTTCGGCCAGCCGTCGCTGCCCTACGTGGCCGACTGGTTCGTGGAGGCGCTCAACATCCTCATCCCGCCGGTCAGCATCGCGCTGGTGGTGGATGGCGTGGTGCGCTTCGCGTACCTCTTCTTCGCGCGGCACAAGAACGACAAGGAGTGGGTCTCCGTGGTGTCCGAAACGATGAAGGGCCACGTCGTGGTGTGCGGCGCGGGGCGCGTGGGCTACCGCGTGGTGACGCAGCTGCGGGAGATGGGCAAGGACGTGGTGGTGGTGGAGAAGCGCGAGGACGCGACGTTCGTGTCCGCGCTGCGCGACGAGAACATCCCGCTGCTCATCGACGACACGCGCAGCCCGCTGTGCCTGCCGCGCACGAACGTGAAGAAGGCGTCCGCCATTGTCTGCGCCACGGACGACGACCTGGCGAACCTGAACATCGCGCTGGACGCGCGGCGGTTGAACCCCGGCATCCGCGTGGTCATCCGCCTGTTCGACGACGACCTGGGCGCGAAGGTGCGTGACACGTTCAAGGCGGAGGCCCTGTCCAGCTCCTCGCTGGCCGCGCCCGCCATGGCGCTGGCGGCGTTGGACCCGCGGCTCGTCCACTCGTTCCGCATTGGCAAGCACCTGATGGTGGTGTCCCTGTTCGTGGTCCGCGACGGCCTGCCGGGGATGAACATCTCCCAGGTGCGGGACCGCTTCGGCGGGCTGGCGCTGTCGCTCATCCGGGGCGACCAGGAGACGCTGCACCCGAACGGCGACGTGGTCCTCCAGGTGGGGGATCAGATCACCGTGCAGGCGTCGTATCCGGAGTACTGCGCCCTGCGCGCCTTCACCGGCGAGGCGGACGCGCCGGCGTACGCGGACCACGACAACTTCCTCATGCCGGGCTACCGCCCGACGGGGTGACGGGCCGCTGCTCCGGGTCGCCCTGCTGCACCAGGTGGATGCGGGTGCCAGAGGCGCCGTCGCCCAGCCCGGGCAGGAGCACCTGCTGGGTGTCGTAGTGCCCGCTGTTCTGCCTGCGGAAGGGGATGACGGCGTCGGCCCACAGCAGCTTCCGCTGCTCTGCGGTGATGTCCGCGGTCTGGGTGCCGTTGGCGAACGCGGCCTTGGACTCGCGCTCGTAGAAGAGCCGCTCCTGGGCGTTGGCGGTGAGGGGCTGCGGGACTGGGGTGAGAAGTACAAGCGCCGGCTGCAGCACACCGGGTGAGCCCGGCAGAAGATGCTTCAGGTTTTCCAAACGAGACTGTCCAGGCAGGAGTGCTCATGTCGACGGGTCGGGTAGCGGGTGGTGGGTATCAGGCAGGTGTGCGGCGCTCGTTCGCGGTGGGCTCGGAGATGGCGTGGGCCGCGTGGGGCGAGGCGTCGGGATGGGGGCGTTGGGTGGGAGCCTGCGGGCAGGCGCTGACGGAAGGCGCGCAGGTCACGCTCGCGAATGGGACGCGCGTGAAGGTGGTGCGTCAGGTTCCGCCCAAGCAGCTGCGCCTGCGTTTGGAGCGTGGCGAATGGCCGCGTGCGCGCACCGTGCAGCTTCGCATCCTGCCGTCGGTGCATGGCGTCACCGTGGCGCCGCCGCGCTGAAGAAGGCCGCGGCCCGGAAGCAGCCCCGGCGCGCGAAGTAGTGACCCGCGACTGGTGACCGCTGTTGGCGAGCGGTGACTCCAGTCACCAGGGACAGGGCCGGGGTCCGAGCACCACGCATCGCGCGTTTCCAAGGACATCAAGCACTTGGCTCGCGGCCGGTGTCCTCCCATGGGTTGGCATGTCTCCTGCTGTAGGTGTTCCTCGTCAGCAGCACTTCACTTTCGAGGAAATCCCCCATGATCACAGCTCCCGGTTCCGCCCGCGTCTCTTCCCTCCGCGTTCCCTCCCAGGACTTCGCTTCTGCCCGCCCGGATGCCCTCTCCGGCGGCCGCGTGCAGGCGAGCCACTGCCCGAAGCCGGGTTCGGACTTCGCGTCCCGGTTCCAGCAGGACGGCTTCAGCGCCGGCCCGGCGAAGGGCGCCCAGTTCAAGGAGTTCATGGAGGGCCTCAGCGGCGTGGTGGAGCAGCTCCAGCAGATTGCCCAGATGCTCCAGAGCATCCTTGGCAATGGCGCGGCCGCCGCGGGTGGCGCGGCCGCGGGTGCCCAGGCCCCGGCGGGCGTGTCCGGCGCGTCCGGTGCGGCGCCTGGCGCCAGCAACGCGGGCGGGGCTCCGAGCGCGGGCGACTCGTTCCAGGCGGGCTCCGCTCAGTCGGCCGGCGCCACGGGCGACATGCCGAAGGGCGAGGTGGGCGACTGGATCAAGCAGGCCATGGAGATCCTCAAGGCCGCTGGCGTCCCGGTGGACAAGATGAACCCGCAGGACATCGCGAAGATCATCGAGCACGAGTCCAGCGGCAACCCGAACGCCATCAACCTGACGGACCAGAACGCGAAGGATGGCCACCCCTCCATCGGCCTGATGCAGACCATCCAGCCCACGTTCGACGCGTTCAAGCTCCCGGGCCACGACAACATCCGCAACCCGGTGGACAACATCGTCGCGGCGGTGCGCTACGCGGTGGACCGCTACGGCTCCGTGTCCAACACCCCGGGCATCCAGGCGATGAACAGCGGCAGCGGCTACGTGGGCTACTAAAGCCCGCCTATCGCCCCCGCAGGTTCTGGGCGATCTTCAGGATGTCCGCGAGGACGCCGGCCGCCGTCACGGGCCCGCCGGCGCCCGCGCCCTGCACCAGGAGCGGGTAGTCCGCGTAGCGCTCCGTGGAGAACGCCACGAACGCCTCCGAGCCGCGAAGCCGCGTCGCCGGATGCTCCTTCGCCACGGCCACCGGGCCCACCTTCAGCACCGGCCCGTCCTTCACCGACGGGTCGATGCGCGCCAGGTAGCGCAGCACCTTGCCCTCCGCGCGCAGCCCCTCGATGCGCGAGGTGAACGTCCGGTCCAGCTTCTCCAGTCCCGCGAGGAAGCGCTCCACGTCCGCCTCCTCCAGGTACTCGCGAGGGACGAACGGCTCCACCTCCACGTCCTCCATCGACAGGTTCAGGCCCTGCTCGCGCGCGAGGATGAGCGCCTTGCGCGCGGCGTCCGTGCCCGCCAGGTCCTCGCGAGGATGCGGCTCCGTGAAGCCCTTCTCGCGAGCGGTGCGCACCGCCTTCGACAGCGGCACGCCGTCCATCAGCTGCTGGCTCAGGTAGCCGAGCGTCCCGGAGAAGGAACCCTCCACGCCGTGCACCCGGTCCCCCGTGCGCACCAGGTCCTTCAGCGTCTGGATGACGGGGAGCCCCGCGCCCACGGTCGTCTCGTAGTGGTACGCGCGGTGGTTCAGGTGCGCGGTGCTCCGCAGCCGCTCCCAGACCTCCAGCGGCTCTGTCAGCGGCTTCTTGTTCGCCGCCACCACGTGGATGCCGCTCTTGAACGCCTCCAGGTACAGCGCCTCCATGCCTTCCGCCGCCGTGCAGTCCACCAGCACCGGCACCGGCAGCCGGCGCAGCGGCTCCAGCAGCGCGCGCACCACGGGCGGTGAGGCGCCCTCGGGCACGGACTCGATGCGCTCGCGCCACTGCTTCAGCGGGATGCCCTCCGGGGAGAAGAGCACCCGCCGGCTGTCCGCGAGCCCCACCAGATTGAGCTGGATGCCATGCCCCCGCGCCAGCGTCTCCTGCAGCGTGCGCAGCTGTTCCAGGAGCTGGGTGCCCACCACGCCATGGCCCAGCACCAGCAGGCTCACCTCTTCGTGCGCGAAGTGGAAGGCCGCGTGCACCGTGCGCACCGTCAGCGCCGTCTCCGCCCCGTCCACGATGAACGAGATGGAGCGCGCGCTCGCCGTCTGCGCGATGGCGCGCACGTTGATGCCCAGCGCGCCCAGCGGCTGGAACAGCCGTCCCGCCACGTTGGCGCCCTGGCCCATGGCCTCCGCCACCAGCGCCACCTGCGTCACCGGCGCGCGCACCTGGGGCGGCTGCAACGCGCCGCGCTCCAGCTCCGGGCCCAGCTCCCGCCGCAGCACCTCCTCCGCCCGCGCCGCGTGCACCCGGCGCAGCACCACCGCCACCGAGCGTCCCGGCGAAGACTGCGCCGCCATCCACGCGTCGATGCCCGCCGCCTCCAGCGCCTGCAACGCGCGAGGCCCCACCGGCCGGGTGGCCTCCTCCGTGCCTCCCTCCAGCCCCAGCAGCGCCAGGTCCTCCAGGGACACCACGCACGTGGGCACGCTGCCGTTGCCCGCGCCGCGCACGTCGATGAGCGTGCCGGGTTCGTCGGGCTGTTGCAGGTGGCGCACGCGCAGGGGGAGGTCCGCGTCGCGCAGCGTGGACAGCGCGCGAGGGTGCAGCGTGGGCAGGCCCAGGTACACCAGCTCCAGCGCCTCCGTGTAGCTCAGGTGCGGCACCGGCCTCGCGTCCGCGACGTGCAGCGGATCCGCCGTCATCACCCCGGGCACGTCCGTCCACAGCGTCAGCGGCGTGCCCAGCAGCACGGACAGCACCGCGGCCGTCTCGTCCGCTCCCTCCACGCCCAGCGTCGTGGAGCGCCCATCCACCGC
>NZ_RAWL01000481.1:0-6130 GCF_003668885.1 Corallococcus sp. AB049A
GGGGCTGGGCAGCAACGGCTACGGGGCGGCGTCCCCGGAGGGCTACGGCGGCGGGGCGGCCTTCCTCACGGAGGTGGCGCTCACCTTCCTGCTGGTGCTGACGGTGCTGGGGGCCACGGACTCGCGCGCGCCGGTGGGCTTCGCGGGCCTGGCCATTGGCCTGGTGCTGACGCTCATCCACCTGGTGGGCATCCCCATCACCAATACATCGGTGAACCCGGCGCGAAGCCTGGGCCCGGCGCTGTTCGCCGGAGGGGACGCCCTGCGCCAGCTGTGGCTGTTCATCGTCGCGCCGCTGCTGGGCGCGGCCTTCGCGTCCGCGGTGTACCGGCTGGTGGCCCGGCCGGCGGTGCAGATTACGGCCGCGAGAGCGGAGCAGGCCCTGGACGAGGAGCGCCGCGAGCGCGTGACCGGCCGGCGTGACATCGAACGTCCTGTCTGAGTTGGGGATGCACGAAGGCCGTGCCTCGCTCGTCGCATGGCACGGCCTTAGGCCTAACGATCGACTCTGGAATCAATAAAGCTTCTGATTGGCTTGCTGGAGAATCCATCCCAGCCGAAATAGTTAAAGCCTTCTTTGGTTGAAGCCCTGTCGATCCAGTCAAGGATAATGGCGAGATCGTCATCTGAGCAGGGAGCAATTATGCTGCGCATTGCCTTGTCGGAGAGCAGTCTTTCCACTATGGGCTCAGAGCGGTCTGTTCTGAAGTGACTGGCACATGGATACCAGATGTTTGTGTCGACTTTTCCTGATGCGGCAGCAGTGCTGATTGCCCCAAGAGTGTCGAATTGGCAAAGGCTGGTTAGAATGCCTTCGTCTTCGCTTGGTAGATCAGGCCGGAAGCAAGCCTCTGTGCGTATGAGGTTCCGGGCAAGATTGATTGGTGAAACGGTGGCAGTGCGATCGTCACTGGCTCTGGAGAATGCATTCTGTCGATATCCCATCGTGAGGCCATGTCGCACCCAACTGGGATAGAACGACGCATTGCCCTTATTCGGGGGAGAGGTGGTCGCCAAGAGCTTGACTGACTCCCAGTCTTCTGCCCGAACCGCAAGCGCGCCAAGCGCCATAACGCGTTCGATGATAGAAACCCAGATCCTATGCCCAGGGATGGGATGCCGAATTTCGTTCCCTGGCTCATCAAAGCCGATTGCGTAAATAGAAGAAAGTACTTTGATTGAGCGGGGAGTCCAAAGCTTCTCCTCGAGATTGATGAACGTCGCGGCAAGGCACGCGAATCGGTCGAGAAGTGTCGTCAATTCGCTCTCGGGCTCTTGTCCCTCCAGGATTTCGCGGACATCTCTTTGTGCTCTTTGGAGAAGTGATTTGATCGGGATGGTGTCGTTGTCGCGGAGTTGCTCGGTCACGGTGGCGATGAACGCTTCTGTGTCGATTTTCCAGTTCAATGCCGCAACTGGACCGCGAGCTAGGTTTTGTGCAGAAACGGCAACGCCAAGTGTTGATAGCTCATTCCGGAGTTCAACGCGCCATTCTGCTTTTTTTAGGGCTACGATGTTTGCGATGACCCTCTGGATATCGGCTTGTCCCCAGTTTTCACTTGACGAGCCGTGGCGTGCATAGATTTGGCCCGCATAAAAGGCGGTCTTGGTTCTTCCGCTCTCAGAGTAGTTGCCGTCAGCCTTGAAGATGCAAAACCCATCTTGCCGGGGTGCGACGTGCACCAGCGTTATCCAACTGTCATTGATGCGGTGCGTGGCGCATCGGAGGTCAATCGGATCTGGAATGTATTTCTGCAATTTTGCTCGAAGGGTGGCCTCGTCGAATAGACGAGCCTTGTCTTCACTGAACGTTCCAGATGGAGTGCCTTGATCGGTCGCGCCGATGACGATGAAGCCCCCAGTTATCGACATCGCGCCGACGTCTTTGGCAATTTCGACTAGACTTCTCGTGTCGTTCAGATCGCAAGTGGATTTGTAGTCGAGGCATTCGGATTCGCACTGCTCGTTTAGTAGTTCGCCTAGCTTCTCAAGGGTTACGACTGGCTCAAGTACAATCATGGGTCCTCAAGGAGTGTTGGTGGGAATGTTCTAGGTTTGGGATTGGTGTTGTTGCGGCTTGTGAGGCTGTTGGGGTTAGATTGGATAGAAAAAGGCAGCGCCACGACTGGTCGTGGCGCTGCCTTTGACTGCTACTCTTTGAGTTCTAGAAGGCGGCGTCGAAGACGACGTCGTTGGCGGCGCCCACGCCCACGCCCACCTGGTAGGAGGACACGCGGCGCTCGAAGAAGTTGGTGAGCTCCTGCACGTCCTGCAGGTCCATGAAGTGCAGCGGGTTCTTGGTGTGGAAGATGGGGGCCATGCCCAGCATCTGGAGGCGCTGGTCGGCCACGTACTCCAGGTAGCCACGCATCTCCTGCACCGACAGGCCCATCACGCCGCCGCTCAGCAGGTCCTGGGCGAACTGCGTCTCGCACTCCACCGCGTCGCGCATCATCTGCACGACGTCCTTCTCCAGGCTCGCGTCGAAGAGGTCCGGCTCCTCCTTGCGCGCCGTCTTGATGGCCTCGAAGGCGAAGGCCATGTGGGTGGACTCGTCGCGGAACACCCAGTTGGTGCCCGCGGCCAGGCCGTTGAGCAGCCCCTTGCTGCGCAGGAAGTACACGTACGCGAAGGCCGCGAAGAAGAAGAGGCCTTCGATGCAGCCCGCGAAGCAGATGAGGTTGAGCAGGAACTGGCGGCGGTCCGACTTGGAGCGGACCTGATCCAGCGCCTGGATGCTGTCCATCCACTTCATGCAGAAGCGCGCCTTGCGCTGGATGGACGGGATGTTGTCCACCGCCGCGAAGGCCTTGGCGCGCTCGGCCGGGTCCGGCACGTAGGTGTCCAGCAGCGTCAGGTAGAACTGGACGTGCAGGGCCTCCTCGTACAGCTGCCGGGACAGGTACATGCGCGCTTCGGGCGCGTTCAGGTGCTTGTAGAGGTTGAGCACCAGGTTGTTGCCGACGATGGAGTCGCCCGTGGCGAAGAAGGCCACCAGCCGGTGGATGAGGTGACGCTCCGCGTCCGTCATCTTCGAGCGCAGGTCCACCAGGTCCGTGGAGAAGTCCACCTCCTCCACCGTCCAGGTGTTCTTGATGGCGTTGCGGTACATCTCGAAGAAGACGGGATACGCCATGGGGCGCAGCGTCAGGTTCATTCCCGGATCGAGCAGCATTTCTTCGGTACTCCCTTACGAAACGAAGGACGGGTGGGGTGGGGACGGGCCAGGGCTACTGGCACGCCTCGCACGCCTCGGGGTTTTCCAGCGAGCACGCCACCGCTTCCGCTTCCGCGGTCACCGTCTGCGGCGCGGGCGTGGGGGCTGCGGCAATCGTCGGGCCGCCCTGGCCCACGGTGGCCTTGGCGATGCGGGTCGCCGGGCGCGAGCGCAGGTAGTACGTCGTCTTGAGCCCCTTCTGCCACGCGTAGAAGTACATCGAGGACAGCTTCCCGATGTTGGGCGTCTCCACGAAGAGGTTGAGCGACTGGCTCTGGTCGATGAAGGCGCCGCGGTCCGCGCCCATGTCCAGCAGCGAGCGCATGGGGACCTCCCACGCGGTGCGGTAGAGGGCGCGCAGCTCCTCCGGAAGCTCCGTGAGGTCCTGCACGCTGCCTTCGGCCAGCTTGATGCGGTTGCGGGTGTTCTCGTTCCAGAGCCCCAGCTGCTGCAGGTCGCGCACCAGGTAGCGGTTCACCTGGAGGAAGTCACCGGACAGGGTCTCGCGCTTGAAGAGGTTGGACACCTGCGGCTCGATGCACTCGTAGCAGCCGGCGATGGACGCGATGGTGGCCGTGGGCGCGATGGCGATCATCAGCGAGTTGCGCAGGCCCACCTTCATGATGCGCGAGCGCAGCGCGTCCCAGCGCAGCGTGTCCTCGGGGACGATGCCCCAGCTGTCGAACTGCAGCTCGCCCTTGGCCGCGCGCGTCTCCGGGAAGGCCGGGTGCGCGCCGAACTGCTCCGCCAGGTCGGAGGAGGTGACGAGCGCCGCGTAGTAGATCTCTTCCGAGATCTTCTTGGACAGGTTGCGCGCCTCGACGGAGTCGAAGGGCAGGCGCAGCTGGAAGAAGACGTCCTGGAGGCCCATCAGGCCCAGGCCCACCGGGCGCCAGCGGCGGTTGGAGTCCGCGGCGGTGGGGATGGGGTAGTAGTTGAGGTCGATGACGCGGTCCAACTGCTTGAGCGCGAGCATCGCGTTGGAGCGCAGCAGGTCGAAGTCGAACTTCCCGTCCTTCACCATGCGGCCCAGGTTGAGCGAGCCCAGGTTGCACACCGCCGTCTCACCCTGGCTCGTGACCTCCAGGATTTCGGTGCAGAGGTTGGACAGGTGGATGACGTTGCCCGGCTGGCCGGTCTGGTTGCTCTTGCGGTTGCAGATGTCCTTGAAGGTCATCCAGCCGTTGCCCGTCTGGGCCAGCACCTTCATCATCCGCGCGTACAGGTCGCGCGCCTTCACCTTGCGCACGGCCTGGCCCTGCGCTTCGGCCGCGACGTAGGCCTTCTCGAAGGCGTCACCGAAGAGGTCGGTGAGGTGCGGGGTCGTCTTCGGATCGAAGAGGCTCCACTCCTGGTCCGCCTCCACGCGGCGCATGAAGAGGTCCGGCACCCAGTTGGCCAGGTTGAGGTTGTGGGCGCGGCGGGCCTCGTCACCGGTGTTGTCGCGCAGCTCGAGGAAGTCCTCGATGTCCGCGTGCCACGTCTCCAGGTACACGCAGCACGCGCCCTTGCGCTTGCCGCCCTGGTTCACCGCCGCCACGGACGCGTCCAGCGTCTTGAGCCACGGGACGATGCCGTTGGAGTGGCCGTTGGTGGACTTGATGAGAGAACCGCGCGCGCGCACGCGGTGGTACGCCACGCCGATGCCGCCGCTGAACTTCGACAGCATCGCGATGTCCGAGTACTTCTTGTAGATGGCGTCCAGCTCGTCCGCGGGCGAGTCCAGGAGGAAGCAGCTGGAGAGCTGCTCGTGGCGCGTGCCGGAGTTGAACAGGGTGGGGGAGCTGGGGAGGTACTCCAGCGAGCTGAACAGGCGGTAGAGCTCGATGGCCTCGCGCGCGTTGTCGCCGGACAGGGCGCAGGCCACGCGCAGGAAGAAGTCCTGCGGCGTCTCGATGACTTCGCGCGTCTGCGGGTTCTTGAGGAGGTAGCGGTCGTAGACGGTGCGCAGGCCGAAGTACTCGAACAGGTCGTTGCGGACCGGGTCGATGGCGGCGTTGAGCTTGCGCGCGTTGGCCTGGACGAAGGTGAGCAGGCGGTCCGCGATGAGGCCGTGCTTGTGGCCGGCGGCGACGGACTGGCTGAAGGACTGGATGTCCTGGTTGCTGACCTCCTTCTGGATGAAGGTGGACAGCAGGCGCGCGGAGAGCCGGGCGTACTCGGGCTCTTCGACGATGAGGGCCGCGGCGGTCTGGATGGACAGGCTGTCCAGTTCCCGCGTGGTGGCGCCGTCGTACAGGCCGCTGATGGTCTTGGTGGCCACGCGCATCACGTCCACGCGCGACAGGCCCACGCACGACTTGCCCACCGCGCGGACGATCTTGTTGAGGTCCACCGGCTCCGCCGTGCCGTTGCGCTTCTTCACCCGCATGGTGGTGGCGAAGTCACCGGGAGCCGACGAGGCCTGCGTGGCGGGCGCCACGGTGGCGGAGTCAGGGGGCGGCGAGGCGACGGCGTTCGGCTTGAAGGGCGTCTGGACGGTCACGGGCGTCTCACTTCCGGGCAAGGCAATGGCGTAGCCATCAGGGCGGACTGACCCTGTGGGTGACGGCTTCGGAGATGACTGGGAGGGACTGCTTTCCGATCAGGACCCGAGGGTCTGACTACAGCGACCCGACATGTAGTTGGGTGTACGGCGGAAGTGGGTGTTTCGCAAGAAAACCACTGCCGCCTCCAGGGTCCAGGAACGCACCCCCCGTGATGGGGGGCGAGCAACCGGCGAACCCAAGCTATGGGGGGTCCCCCGGTGTGTCAACGCTAGATCCTGTGTAAACCTGCCGCCGGGGTCGGATCGATCATTGCAATCTATGATCACTTGCCAACAGGGTTCCGGCAGTCCTCCGCAGGACATTTACAGACACGCAAAGGCGCTTCGGACCCCATCTTTTTCATGGGGTCAGCCAACCCCTGGAG
>NZ_RAWL01000482.1:0-6129 GCF_003668885.1 Corallococcus sp. AB049A
GGCCGGGGCAGGACAAGCAGTTGGTGGGGTATGCGGTCGCGAAGCCGGGGCGGACGCTCGACACGGCGGAGCTGAAGGCACGGCTGCGGCAGCGGCTGCCGGAGTACATGGTGCCCGCCGTCCTGATGCCGCTGGACGCGCTGCCGCTCAGTGCGAACGGCAAGGTGGACCGCAAGGCGCTGCCGGAGCCGGAGGTCCCGCGCTCGGAGAAGGTCTTCGAGGCGCCGCGCACGGAGACCGAAGCGAAGCTGGCGGCCATCTGGTCGCAGGTGCTGCGCGTGCCCCAGGTGGGCGTGAAGGACAACTTCTTCGAGCTGGGCGGCCATTCGCTGCTGGCGACGCAGGTGGCCTCGCGGATCCGCGCCGGGTTCGGCGTGGAGCTGCCGCTGCGGGAGTTGTTCGAGTCCGCCACCCTGGACGCCCTGGCGCGCCGCCTGGAGCGAGCCACGCGCTCCGCCGCGCCACCGCTGGTGCCCGTATCGCGCGAGCAGCCCCTGCCGCCGTCATTCGCGCAGCAGCGCCTGTGGTTCATCGACCAGCTGGAGCCGGGCAGCCCGCTCTACAACGTCCCGTTGGCGGTCCGTCTGGAGGGAGCGCTGGACGTCGCGGTGCTCCAGCGGGCGCTCGATGCGCTGGTGCAGCGGCATGAAGCGCTGCGCACCACGTTCACGGCGCACGAAGGCACACCGGTGCAGGTCGTGCATCCGCCGTCGGCGATGCCGCTGGAGGTGGAGGACCTGCGCGGCCTCGAAGCGGGCGAGCGGGAGGAGGAGGCTCGCCGCCGGGTGATGGCGCAGGGGCTGCGGTCCTTCGACCTGGCGCGAGGGCCGCTGGTCCGGGCGCAACTGGTGCGGCTGGCGGAGCAAGACCACCTGCTCGCGCTCACCATGCACCACGCCATTTCGGATGGCTGGTCGTTGGGCGTGCTCGTGCGGGAGATTGGAGCGCTGTACGCGGCGTTCGTGATGGGGCGGCCCTCCCCTCTGCCCGAGCTGCCGCTTCAATACGCGGACTACGCGGCATGGCAGCGTGGCTGGCTTCAGGGGGACGCGCTCGATCGCGAAGTGGCCTTCTGGAAGGGCCGGCTGGAAGGAGCGCCCGCCGCGCTGGAGTTGCCCACCGACCGTCCACGTCCGGCGGTGCGAGGCAACGCGGGCGCGATGCACTTCTTCCAGTGGCCGCCCGAGCTGACGCAGCGCCTGCGGGCCCTGGCACAGCGCGAGGGCGCATCGCTGTACATGGTGCTGCTGGCGGGCTGGCAGGTATTGCTGTCGCGCTACAGCGGCCAGACGGACATCTGCGTGGGTTCACCCATCGCGGGCCGCACGCGAGCGGAGCTGGAAGGGCTCATCGGCTTCTTCGTCAACACGCTGGTGCTGCGTGCCCGGGTGGAGGGAGAGACGTCCTTCCGTGAGCTGCTGAAGCAGGTGAGGGGCACGGTGCTGGAGGCCTACGAGCACCAGGACGTGCCATTCGAGAAGCTGGTGGAGGCGTTGCAGCCAGATCGCAGCCTGAGCCACACGCCGCTCTTCCAGACGCTGCTGGCGCTCCAGAACGTGCCGCAGGGGGACCTGGGGCTGCCGGGCATGTCGCTCAAGCCGCTGATGATGGAGAGCCGCACGGCGAAGTTCGACGTGAGCGTGTTCTTCGTGGAGGAGGGCGAAGGGCTGAGGGGCTCGGTCGAATACAGCACCGAGCTGTTCGACGCCACGACGGTGCACCGCATGGTGGAGCACCTGAGGGTCCTGCTGGATGCGGCACTGTCGCGTCCGGAGGCCGCCGTGTCCCGGCTTCCGATGTTGGACGCGGAAGAACGGCAGCGGATCCTCGACGGCGGCAATCGCACGGAGTCCGCGGTCAAGACGCCGGTCCATGTCCTGTTCGCGGAGCAGGCAAGGAAGACGCCGGACGCGGTGGCGCTCCAGACGCAGGACGGGCGGACGCTGAAGTACGGAGAACTGGACGCGAAGGCGAACCAGTTGGCGCACCACCTGCGGGCCCTGGGAGTGAAGCGGGGCACGCGAGTGGGCGTGTTCGTGGAGCGCTCGTGGGAGATGGTGGTGGGGCTGCTCGGCATCCTCAAGGCTGGAGGCGCCTACGTCCCGGTGGACCGCAACTACCCGCAGGAGCGCATCGCGTTGCTACTGGGGGACGCGGGTGTGGAAGTGACGCTGACGCAGCAGTCCCTGGTGCAGAAGCTACCGGAGAGCGCGGGCGCACTGCTGACGCTGGACACGGTGTGGAGCGAAGTCGCCCACCAGCCGGAAACAATGCCGGACGTGCAGGTGACGGGGGAGGACCTGGCGTACGTGATGTTCACGTCGGGAAGCACGGGCCGCCCGAAGGGCGTGAGCGTGCCGCACCGGGGCATCAGCCGCTTGGTGGTGGGCAACAGCTTCCTGCGCTTCGGACCGGAAGAAGTCTGGCTGCAACTGGCGCCGGTGGCCTTCGATGCCTCAACGCTGGAACTCTGGGGAGCATTGCTGCACGGAGCGAAGCTGGTGCTCGCGCCGCCGCACGCGCTGACGCTGGAGGAGTTGGGCACGCTGCTGAAGCAGGAGCGCATCAGCACGCTGTGGCTGACGGCAGCGCTGTACGAGCAGATGGCGCTGCACCAGGTGGAGTCCCTGGCCGGGGTGTCGCAGGTGCTTGCGGGCGGCGACGTGTTGCCAGTCCAGCGAGTGCGCGAGCACCTGAAGCACCTGCCGGCAGGCGCGGTGCTGGTGAACGGCTACGGCCCGACGGAGAACACCACGTTCTCCACCACGTACACACTCACACGTGACACGGCGCTGACGTCATCGGTGCCTATCGGCAAGCCAATCGGAAACTCCACGGCGTACGTGCTGGACACGCACGGCGACGTGGCGGGCGTGGGCGTGCCGGGAGAGCTGTACGTGGGAGGCGAAGGCCTCGCATGGGGGTACCTCAACCGCGCGGACCTCACGGCGGAGCGCTTCGTCCCCAACGCCTTCAGCCCGCAGCCGGGCGCACGCCTCTACCGCACGGGAGACAAGGCTCGCTGGAAGGAAGATGGCACGCTGGAGTTCCTGGGGCGCACCGACTTCCAGGTGAAGGTGCGCGGCTTCCGCATCGAGCTGGGCGAAGTCGAAGCCGCGCTCTTGAAGCAGGAAGGCGTCGCGGAAGCCGTGGCGGTGGTGCGCGACGTGGGTGGGGACAAGCGCCTCGTCGCGTACATCGTCGCGAAGCCGGGGCGGAACATCGACCCGAAGGGGGTGGAGTCGGAGCTGCGCAAGCAGCTGCCGGAGTACATGGTGCCGTCGGCGACGGGCGTGCTGGACGCGCTGCCGCTCACAGCCAACGGCAAGGTGGACCGCAAGGCCCTTGCAGACCTGGACGCGCACGAAGCAGGGACGGCCTACGAAGCGCCCCGCACGGAGGCGGAAGCGAAGCTGGCGGCCATCTGGGCAGAGGTCCTGCGCGTGCCCCGGGTGGGCGTGAAGGACAACTTCTTCTCCCTGGGCGGACACTCACTGCTGGCGACGCAGGTGGTGTCGCGGATCCGAACGGAGCTGGGAGTGGAGCTCTCCCTTCGAGCCCTCTTCGAAGCGCCCGTGCTGGAGACCCTGGCCGAGCGGCTGGGAGCCGCGGCGCGTCCAGCGCCCTCGGTGCTGGAGTCCGTGAAGGGGAGCGAGGCCCCGCCACTGTCCTTCGCGCAGCAGCGCCTGTGGTTCATCGATCAGCTGGAACCGGGCAGCCCCCTCTACAACGTCCCGGTGGCGGTCCGGCTGCAAGGCACCCTGCAGCGGGGCGCGCTGGTGCGAGCCCTGAACGAAATCGTCCGGCGCCATGAATCCCTGCGCACGACGTTCGAACTGCACGAAGGCCAGCCCGTGCAGCGCATCCATCCGCATGCGCGCCTGCCGTTGGCGGACGTCAACCTGGTGGGCCTCGCTTCCGAGGAACAGGAGAAAGAGGTCCGGCGCCGGCTCGCGGTGGAGCTGGAGGAGCCCTTCCATCTGAACAAGGGGCCGCTCATCCGGGCGGGCCTGTTGCAGCTGGGAAGCACCGAACACGTGCTGCTCATCACGATGCACCACATCGTGTCCGACGGCTGGTCGCTGGGCGTGCTGATCCGTGAGGTGGGTGCGCTGTACGCCGCCTTCGCGGAAGGCCGCCCGTCACCGCTGCCGGAGCTGTCGCTGCAGTACGCGGGATACGCGGCGTGGCAGCGAGGCTGGTTGCAGGGCGACACGCTCCAGAAGGAAGTGGACTTCTGGAGGAAGAAGCTCGCGGGCGCGCCGCCGGTGCTGGAGCTGCCGACGGATCGGCCGCGTCCGGCGGTGCGAGGCAACGCGGGAGCCGTCCACTCCTTCCTGTTGCCGCCCGCGCTGGCCCAGTCGCTGCGGGAGTTGGCCCAGCGCGAGGGTGCCTCGCTGTACATGGTGCTGCTGGCAGGCTGGCAGGTGTTGCTGTCGCGCTACAGCGGGCAGACGGACATCAGCGTGGGCTCACCCATCGCGGGTCGCACGCGCGCGGAGCTGGAAGGGCTCATCGGCTTCTTCGTGAACACGTTGGTGCTGCGAGCCCACGTGGATGGAGGGGCGTCCTTCCGCGACTTGCTGAGGCAGGTGCGCGGCACGGTGCTGGAGGCCTACGAGCACCAGGACGTGCCGTTCGAAAAGCTGGTGGAGGCGCTGCAGCCGGATCGCAGCCTGAGCCACACGCCGCTCTTCCAGACGCTGCTGGCGCTGCAGAACATGCCCGAGGGAGAGGCGCGGCTCCCCGAGCTGGCGATGAAGCCGCTGGAGCTGGAGATCCGCACGTCGAAGTTCGACGTGAGCCTCTTCTTCACGGAGACGCCGCAAGGCCTGACCGGGGCAGTGGAGTACAGCACCGACCTGTTCGAAGCGTCGACGGTGCATCGGATGGCCGAGCACCTGCGCGTGCTGTTGGAAGGCGTGGTGGCGAAGCCTGAGGAGGCAGTGAGCCAGTTGTCGCTGCTGACAGAGGCGGAGCGTCAGCAGGTGCTGGCGACGTGGAACCCGACGGCCACGCAGTACCCTCGCGACGTACCGGTGCACGCACGCTTCGAGGCGCAAGCGAACCGGACGCCGGACGCGGTGGCGCTGAAGCTCGCGGAAGGGGGCGCGACGCTGACGTACGGCGAGCTGGACGCGAAGGCGAACCAGTTGGCGCACCACCTGCGGGCCCTGGGAGTGAAGCGGGGCACGCGGGTGGGCGTGTTCGTGGAGCGCTCGTTCGAGATGGTGGCCGGGCTGCTGGCCATCCTCAAGGCCGGAGGCGCCTACGTCCCGGTGGACCGCAACTACCCGGCGGAGCGCATCGCGTTGCTACTGGGGGACGCGGGCGTCGAAGTGACGCTGACGCAGCAGTCCCTGGTGCAGAAGCTGCCAGAGAGCGCAGGCACACTGCTGACGCTGGACACGGTGTGGAGCGCAGTCGCCCATCAGCCGCGGACGAGTCCAGGCGTGGAGGTCAGCGCCGAAGACCTGGCGTACGTGATGTTCACGTCGGGGAGCACGGGCCGGCCGAAGGGCGTGAGCGTGCCGCACCGGGGCATCACACGGCTGGTGGTGGGCAACAGCTTCCTGCGCTTCGGGCCAGAGGAGGTCTGGCTGCAACTGGCGCCGGTGGCGTTCGACGCCTCGACACTGGAACTCTGGGGCGCACTGCTGCACGGAGCGAAGCTGGTGCTCGCGCCACCGCACGCGCTGACGCTGGAAGAGCTGGGCACGCTGCTGAAGCAGGAGCGCATCAGCACGCTGTGGCTGACGGCGGCGCTGTACGAGCAGATGGCGCTGCACCAGGTGGAAGCCCTGGCCGGGGTGTCGCAGGTGCTTGCGGGCGGCGACGTGTTGCCTGTCCAGCGAGTGCGTGAGCACCTGAAACACCTGCCGCAAGGCGCGGTGCTGGTGAACGGCTACGGCCCGACGGAGAACACCACGTTCTCCACCACGTACACGCTCTCGCGTGACACGGCGCTGACGTCATCGGTGCCCATCGGCAAGCCAATCGGGAACTCCACGGCGTACGTGCTGGACGCGAATGGGGACGTGGCCGGAGTGGGCGTGCCCGGAGAGCTGTACGTGGGCGGCGAAGGGCTCGCGTGGGGTTACCTCAACCGCGCGGACCTGACGGCGGAGC
>NZ_RAWL01000483.1:0-6093 GCF_003668885.1 Corallococcus sp. AB049A
GCCCCACCGCGCGCCGCCGGTCGAACCGGTCCCCCAGCGCGCCCCCCAGCGGCGACAACAGGATGGACGGCAGCCACGTCAGCGCCGCCACGCCGCCCGTCCACTCCGCCCGGCCCGTGACCTTCGTCACGTACACGCCCAGCGCCAGCACCTCCATCCACGTGCCGATGTTGGACAGCGCCGCGCCCCCCCACAGGAAGGCGAAGTCGCGGTGCTTCAACGCGCGCAGCGAGGACAGGCGGGACGAAGAAGGCGTGGACACACTCGCTTTCTAATTCACCGAGAGCGCCGGGTGTTCACGGACTTCGAATCTGTTGGGTTTCGCTGGCGTTCCGGTGGAAACGTGCAGTCCTGCTTCAGTTCCTCCGGGGCAGGCGCAAGGTGAAGGTGGAGCCCTCACCCAGGGTGGAGCGCGCGGAGAGCGAGCCGCCGTGCAGCTTCGCGAGCGCGGCGGCGATGAAGAGGCCCAGGCCGTGGCCGCGTCCTTTGTCCTCGTCCGCGCGCTGGAAGCGGTCGAAGACGTGGGGCAGGGCGCTGGCGGGGATGCCCACGCCCCAGTCGCGCACGTGGATGAGGACGAGGCCCGGGTTGAGCGCCACGCCCACCTCCACGTGCTTCGAGGTGCCGCTGTACTTCACCGCGTTGGACACCAGGTTGTTGAGCACCTGGCGCAGCCGCTCCGTGTCCAGCATCAGCGGCTCCACCCGCTCCACGGCGTGGAGGGAGAAGTCCATGTCGGGTTGCAGCTCGCGCCACTCCTGGATGAACTCCTGGAGGAAGGGCGTCAGCTCCGTGGGCTGCAGCTTCAGCTCCAGCTTCCCGTCCGCCAGCCGCGAGGCGTCCAGGATGGACGTCACCAGCCCGTTCATCCTGTCCAGCTGGCGCAGCACGGCCTCCGCGGAGCGGCGCTCGTCGTCGATGCCGCGCTTCTGCACCTTGCGCAAGAGCAGCTGGGTGTTGAGCCGCGCGGAGGAGAGCGGCGTCTTCAGCTCGTGCGCCACCCAGTTGAGCATCTCCTCGCGGGCCAGGCTCAAGGCGTTGGGGGCCTCACGCGCGGCGGGGGCCGGTTCCTGGCGGGCCGCCGCCGCGCGGTACTGGAGCGCCTGGCTCACGGCCTGCTCGAAGGTGGACAGGTCCACCGGCTTCGCGAGGAAGGTCTGGGCGGCTTCACGCCCCTGCGGACGCGCCGCGCTCAGGAGCAGGAAGGGCACGTCCGACAGGGTGGGCTCCGCGCGCATGGCGTGCAGGAGCTGCATGCCCGTCCTGCGCGGCATCATGTGGTCGCTGACCACCAGGTCCGGCGTCTCCGTGCGCGCCAGCAGCAGCGCCTCCTCGCCGTTGTGCGCGCGAATCACCCGGTGGCCCAGGTCCTCCACCACCTCGGAGAAGACCTCCAGCAGTGCCTCTTCATCCTCCGCGATGAGGACCAGGCTCATTCACCCACTCCTCCGACGCTGGCCCCCAACGGCCGGGCCTGCCCGGTGAGCAGGCCCACCGCGGAGCGCATCGGGGCGAGCACCTTCACGCCCGTGTCCTGGATCTGGAACTCGCGCATGTCCGCGGAGTATTCGCTGTCACGCATCTTGAGCACGGACAGCAGGCGGTGCATCTGGCCGTGCAGCTCCACGTAGCGCAGCAGCAGCAGGTTCTCTCCCAGGCTGGCGACGGGCGCGTCGTTGAAGTCCAGCTCCGTGCCCACGATCTTCGACACCTCGCGGGTGAACACGGTGGTGACCCCCCGCATGCGCAGCCGCATCGCCAGCGACGACAGGAAGGTGCGCCGCCGCACGGGGTCCAGGATGGACAGCTCCAGCTCCGTGAGCCCGTCCAGCACCAGCCGCTTGACGCCGAGCGCGTCCACCTGGTCCAGCAGGTCCCGGATGAGCTCGTCCGCCTCCACCTCCGTGGGCGGCAGGTAGCGCAGCGTCAGCCGTCCGTCGTTGAGCAGCGGGGTCACGTCCAGCCCCACGCGCTGGGCGCGGGCCTGGAGCATGGCCGGCGCATCGAAGTAGGAGACGAAGAGCGACTTCTGCCCCTGGCGCGCCCCGTCCGCGGCGAAGTGCAGCGCCACCAGCGTCTTGCCAATGCCCATGCTCCCCGCGAGCATCGTGGTGCTGAGCTCCGGAAGCCCTCCGTGCATCAGCGCGTCCAGCTCCGGAAGCCCGAACGCCATGCGCTTGAGCGTGGGCGGCTCGTCCCGCAGGTGCAGGGGAACGGCCTCCAGGCGCGGGATGAACTCCACGCCGCTCTCGCTCATGAGCATGGTGTGCTCACCGGTGAGGTGGGGCCGGCCGCGCAGCTTGACCACCTCCACCCGGCGCACCCGGCGCGAGCCTTGGGGCTGGATGGACAGCGCCACGATGCCGTCCACCGTGGTGGCCTCCGGCAGCTCCATCAGCCGGCCCAGCGGGTACTCCGTGGTGAACAGGCCGATGCAGTTGGAGGCCGCCAGGCCGATGCCCAGCTCGTAGAGGAACTCGCGCAGCCGCGCCTCGTCCTGCCAGAGGTCCCGGATGGAGCGCAGCCCGTCGATGAAGAGCATGGCCGCGCCGCGCTCGCGCACCGTCTGGAGGATCAGCTCCCGGGCCTCCTTGGGGCCCCGCTTGAGCGCGGAATAGGCGCTGATGAGGAAGAGCTTCTCGCCCAGCAGGTCCGGCTGGAAGAAGGAGAAGGAGGACAGCGACTCCATCAGCTTGTCGTGGGGCTCCGAGGTGACGGTGACCACCACCACGGGGACGCCGCGCGCCGCGGCCGAGAAGGCCACCTGGCTGCACAGCACCGTCTTCCCCGACCCCGGCGTGCCGGTGACGATGAAGGACTGGCGCGGAGGGATGCCTCCGCCCAGGAGGACGTCGAAGCTGGGGATGCCGCTCTGGAAGAGGGGAATGTTTCGGCGGGTCATACCGGGATCCGTCGGAATGCGAGGGCCAGATGCGCGTGCCTTGTTCGCGAAGCACGCGTCAGGACAAGGGGCTCACGGGGAAGAACAGGGCATGTCCAATGCGCCCTCCGCTTTGCTGCTGGCATAGCCGACCGCCCCGGGGCCGGCCAGCGCCATGACGCCGCTCCCCGCGTGCGCCGCCGACAGGTCAACACCGCCGGCCGCCTGGCGGGCGGCCCACCGGGCGTCAGCGCGACGGGGTTGGATGTTCGTCCAGGGAGCGGGCGCTGAAGCCCCGGAAGAGCAGCAACGACACCCCGAGCCCGACCGCGCAGACGGCGGAGACGTAGTGCGCGGGCGCCAGCGGGCTCTCCTTGAGGGCAAGCGTGACGGCGAGCGGCGTGAGGCCGCCAAACAGCGCGTACGCCACGTTGTAGGAGAACGACAGGCCGGAGAAGCGCACCGCGGGGGGGAAGGCCTGCACCATCACCGCGGGCACCACGCCGGCCACGCCCACGCAGAACCCCACGCCCGCGTAGAGCGGCACCAGGTGCTCCGGCGCGGCCGCCACGCCCCGGTAGAACAGCTGCGCGGCGACGAGCAGCATCCCAGAGCCCACGGCCATGGCCCGCGTGGGCCCCAGCCGGTCCGCCAGCAACCCGAAGCAGATGCAGCCCACGGTGAGCGTGAGCGTGGCCACGCTGTTGGCCGCCAGCGCCTTCGCGGGCGGGATGGCGTGCAGTTGTTGCATCAGCGTGGGCGTCATCAGGATGACCACCACGATGCCCGCGGTGAGCACCCATGTGAACAACATGGACACGATGACGGCGGGCGCATGGCCCTTCAGCGCGGCCTTGAGCGGCAATTCGCGAACCAGCGCCTTTCGCTGGCGCATCTCCTCGAAGACGGGCGTCTCCTCCAGCCAGCGGCGCAGGAACACGGCGAGGAAGCCGAACACGCCGCCCACCACGAAGGGCGCGCGCCAGCCGTACGCCAGCACCTGCTCTGGCGTGAAGGCGGTGTTGACCGCGGTGGCGACGAGCGAACCCAGGAGGATGCCCAGCGTGAGCCCGGAGGTGAGCGTCCCGCACGCCAGGCCCACGCGGCGCTCCGGCACGTGCTCGGAGACGAACACCCACGCGCCCGGGACCTCACCGCCCACCGCCGCGCCCTGGAGCAGCCGCAGCGTGAGCAAGAGGAGCGGCGCCGCGTATCCGGCCGTGGCGAACGTGGGCAAGAGGCCCATGCACAGCGTGGGCACGGACATCAGGAAGACGCTCAACGTGAACATCCGCTTGCGCCCGGTCCGGTCCCCGAAGTGCGCCATCACGATGCCGCCCAAAGGCCGCGCCAGGTAGCCCGCCGCGAACAGGCCGAACGTCTGCAGCTGCCGCAGCCAGTCCGCCGTCTCCGGAGGGAAGAACAGCTTCCCCATCACCGACGTGAAGAACACGAAGATGATGAAGTCATAGAACTCCAGAGCGCCTCCCAGCGCCGCCAGCCCGAGGGTGCGGATGTCCCGGGTGGACAGCGGACGGGGAGCGGCCAGCGGGGACGGGGCGTCGGAAGAGAGGGTCGCCATGCGCGGAGGACCCGGAGGATATGCCGGACGCCCCGTGTGTCAGCGATCCATCACGTTGTTAAAGTGTATTCCCCGTAAAACAAGTTGACACGTTGTGCGAAACTTGTGGGGAGGTCTCGGCATCGGTATCTTCCGGGAATTGCGAGTTCCGTCCTGGGAGTACAATTTGGACAGGGTTGATACCGTGACACCTCCACCGGCCGCACCCGGAGTGGACATCCTGTTCGGGAAGTACCGCATGGTGCAGCGGCTGGCCACGGGCGGCATGGCGCACCTGTTCCTGGCGACCATCGACGGGCCGGACGGCTTCTCCAAGGCGTGCGTCATCAAGCGCATCCTGCCGGAGTACGCGAACCTGGAGCCCTTCGCGCGGATGTTCGCGGACGAGGCGAAGGTGGCGGCGCTCTTGACGCACCCGAACATCGTGCAGGTCTTCGACTTCGGGAAGATCGACGGCCAGTACTACCTGGCGATGGAGTGGATCCAGGGCCAGTCGTTGGATCGCATCATGCGGCACGCGGCGGCGGCGAACATCCCGCTGGGGCCCCGGGTGACGGTGGACGTGGGCCTGGCCATGTCGGACGCGCTCACGTACGCGCACGCGAAGACGCTGTCGGACGGGACGCCGCTGAAGCTGGTGCACCGGGACATCACGCCGGGCAACGTGCTGGTGTCCCGCGACGGCATCGTGAAGCTGGCGGACTTCGGCATCGTGAAGAGCTCCGTGAACCTGGAGCGCACGGTGGCCGGGGTGGTGAAGGGCAAGTACGCGTACATGTCCCCGGAGCAGATCACCAACCGGGAGCTGGATCACCGCTCGGACCTGTATTCGCTGGGCATCGTGCTCTACGAAGCCTCCACGGGGCGCCGGCTGTTCAAGCGCGATTCGATGGAGGCCACCATCATGGCCGCGTCGGCGGGGGACGTGCCGCCGCCGTCGCACGTGGCGCCGGGCTTCCCGCCGGAGCTGGAGCGCATCCTGCTCAGGTGCCTGGCCAAGGACCCCGCGCAGCGCTACCAGACCGCGCGCGAGCTGCACGACGACCTGGAGCGCTACCGCACGGCGCAGCACTGGACGTCCGGCGGCCGCGAGCTGGCGTCGCTGATGGCCACGCTGTTTCCTCCGGACTCCACCGGCCGCGTGTCCACGGCGCTGTCGGTGCCGGGGTCCATGCCGGGCTCGTCGCCGGGTGCGTCGGTGGAGGCTTCCGGGATGGGCTCCACGCGCACGCCCACTGGCGTCTCCAGCGCGTCAGCGTTCGTGTTGCCGGAGCACGCGGTGGAGCTCCGCGAGCCCAGCGCGCTGGTGCCCACCGGCCTGCTGCCCCGGAGCACCGGGACCGGCTCCACCACGGGCGTCATTCCTCCGCCGGAGCCGGTGGCCCAGGCGTTCCCCTGGGCGCTGGCGGCCGCGGCGGGCGTCGCGCTGGTGGGCAGCGCGGTGTTCTGGCTGTTCATCGCGTGAAGGGCGGGCGCACCGTGTCGTCGTGGGAAGTGGGAATCCGAACGTGAAGAATCAGAAGACCTGGGTCGCCGTCATCCTGCTGGGCACCGTGGCCGTGAACGCCGGGGCGTACCTCCTGGTCCGCTCGCGCAGGGCCGCGCAGCCCGAGCCCGCCCCCGTCGCCAC
>NZ_RAWL01000484.1:0-6050 GCF_003668885.1 Corallococcus sp. AB049A
GGGATGGGCGCCGGAGCATCAGGTGGGGGTGGACGGCCCCTACCTGCGCGCCCTGCCTCCCAGTATCCCCGGCGGGGGCTTCTTCGCCGCCCGGCTGGTCCGCAAGGCGGGTTGACAGTCGCCGAGCCGCCACGTTACGCACGAACGACCTTCTCCTCTCCCGAGGGTGACAGCCGTGGCGGCAGATCCGAAGCAGTCCGAAGTGATGCGGCAGATCAACGAGGCCTTCCAGGCGGCCGAGGCCAAGCTGGCCAGGCTGCGGGACGCCGTCGAGCGCAACACGGAGCTGGCGCGGGCCAACGGCAAGGCCGCCTTCCTCAAGGACAAGAAGGAGCAGACCCACCGCGAGCTGGGCGAGGCCGTCTGGCAGGCCGTCCAGGCAGGCCGGCTGGAGCTGCCCGCGAACTTCGCCCGGCTGCTGCAGAACATCGCGGCGGCGGAGAAGGCGGCGGCGGACCACGCCGCGTCCCTCACCGACCTGCTCCGGGAAGGAGAAGAGGTGGCGGACCGTTTGAAGGTAAAAACCGTCGCGAAGCCGCAAAAAGTTGTGGCGTCCGGGACGAAGAAGCCGTAGAAGTCGCGCCGCCTCACGGCACGGACCGCCCCCCACGGCGGACCCGGGCAGCACGCAGCAAAGAAGGGGCTATAGCTCAGCTGGGAGAGCGCTTGAATGGCATTCAAGAGGTCACCGGTTCGATCCCGGTTAGCTCCACACTGAATTGAGAGAGGCCCGCGAGAGAAATCTCGCGGGCCTTTCGCTTTTCCGGCCCCCGGAGGGCGCCAGCCCGGAGGCCCCTGGCCGCTACGGGGCCGCCGGGGCGTCGCGGGGCAGCCGCACGGTGAAGGTGGTGCCGGCCTCGGCGGTGGACACCACGGTGATGTCGCCCCCGTGGGCCTCCACCAGCTGTTTCACGATGTAGAGCCCCAGGCCGATGCTCCGGCTGCTGTGGTCCACCTCGCCGCTGGCGCGCTGGAGGGGCTGGAAGAGGCGGCCCAGGCGCTCCGGCGGAATGGGGGCGCCCGCGTTGTGGATGGACAGCGTCACGGCGTCGTCCTCGCCGTGGGTCTCCACGAGGACGGCGGTGTCCCGGGGGCTGTACTTCAGCGCGTTGGTCACCAGGTTCTGGGCCAGCTGTCCCAGCCGGTCCGGATCCCAGAAGCCCTGGCCGCTGCCGCCCCGGCGCCGGCGGATCTCCCGGTCCGGGTGCGTGGCTTCAATCTCCTCCAGCACGCCGTCGACGATCTCGTGCACGTCCGACGCGCGCCGCTGGATGTGCAGCCCGCCGCCCAGGCGCGCCTGGGTGAAGTCGAGCAGGTCGCGGATCATCCGGTGGGCCCGCTCCGCGGCGGATTGGATGCGGCTGACGGCCTTGGTGCTGCGCTCGTCCAGCTCCTCGCGGCGCATCAGGCTGGCGGCGCCCAGGAGGATGGCGCTCACGGGGTTGCGCAGGTCGTGGCTCACGATGCCAATGAGCTGCTGCTCGAAGTCCGCGCGCTGCTGCTGCTGGGCCTGGGCCTGGCGCAGCTCGTGGACGTCCATGGACGTGCCCACCCACTTCAGCACCCGGCCCTCGGCGTCCCGCACGGACATGGCGCGCACCAGGTGCCAGCGGTACTGGCCATCCCGGTAGCGCACCCGGTGCTCGGCCTGGTAGCGGTCGCCGTGCGCCAGCGCCTCCACCCAGGCCCGGCCGCTGGCGGGCAGATCATCGGGGTGGATGACGCTCCGGTAGCCCCGGTCGAGCAGCGTCTCCGCGCTCACGCCGGTCTCCTCCGTTAGCACGCCGTTGACGTAGGTGATGGCGCCATCCGGGGCGGTGACGAAGACGGCCTCCGGCAGCGCCTCGGCCAGCGTGCGGAACTCCTCCTCGCTGCGGCGCAGGGCGTCCTCGGCGGCCTTTCGCTGGGTGACGTCCTGCATGGCCCCCACCATTCGCAGCGCGGTGCCGGCGGCGTCGCGCACCACCCAGCCCCGGTCCTCCACCTGGGCATAGGTGCCGTCCGCCTTGCGGAAGCGGTACTCGGCGCGCCAGTCGCTGTTGGTGGGCGCTTCCGCGATGGCGTGGAGGCTTTCGGCGGCCTGCTTGCGGTCCTCCGGGTGGACGGCCTCCGTCCACCAGTCCAGCGCCGTGGGCACCGAGCCCACCGCGTAGCCGAAGAGGGTGTAGATGCCCTCGCTCCAGGTGAGCTGCTGGGTGCTCAGGTCCAGGTCCCAGACGGCGTCCTTCGTGGCGCGGGTGGCCAGCCGGTAGCGCGTCTCCGACAGCTTGAGCGCCTGGAGCAGCTCCTCGCGCTGGGCGCGGGCCCTGGCGGCGTTCACCGTCCCCTCCAGGCGGGCCACCAGCTCGCGCACGCCGAACGGCTTCACCAGGTAGTCGTCCGCGCCGGCGGTGAGGCCCTCCACCTTGGCCTCCTCGCCCGCGCGCGCGGACAGGAGGATGACGGGGACGTGGGCCGTGCGCGGATCCGCCTTCAGCTCGCGCAACAGTCCGAAGCCGTCCAGGCCCGGCATCATCACGTCCGTCAGCATCACGTCCGGAGGATGCTCGCGCGCTGCCTCCAGCGCGGCGCGGCCATCCGCCACCGCCGTCACCGTGAAGCGCCCCTCCAGCGACCGGCGCACGTAGTCGCGCATGTCCGCGTTGTCGTCCGCCAGCAGCACGTGGCCCCGCACCAGCCCCGGCTGCGCCTCCGGGACGGGCACCACCGCCGGTGCGTCGTCCGCCGCGCCCGACACCCACAGCGCGGCCTCCTGGACGTAGAGCTCCGGGTTCGGGGTGAGGCTGATGTCCCCCGACGGGGCCCGCAGCTGCTCCGGCGGCAGGTGCGCCGTGCCGGTGGGCAGCGTCACCGTGAACGTGCTGCCCTGGCCCAGGGTGCTTCGCGCGAAGACGCGGCCGCCGTGCAGCTCCACCAGCTCGCGCACCAGCGCCAGGCCAATGCCGCTGCCCTCATGGCTGCGGCCCCGGGCGCCCTCCACCCGGTGGAAGCGGTCGAAGACGCGGGGCAGCTGATCCTCGGGGATGCCCGTGCCGGTGTCGCTGACGGTCAGCTCCACCTGGCCTTCGTGCTCGCGCAGGCGGACGGCGAGGGTGCCCTGGAAGGTGAACTTGAAGGCGTTGGAGAGCAGGTTGAGGACGACCTTCTCCCAGAGATCGCGGTCCACCCAGACGGGCATGGACAGGTGGGGGCAGTCCACCTCCAGCCGCAGCCCCGCCTTCGTCACCACCGAGTCGAACGCGCCCGCGAGCCCCGCGGTGAGCGGCCCCAGGTCCGTGGGCTCGAAGGCGGCCCGCATGCGGCCCGCTTCCAGGCGGCTGAAGTCGAGCAGGCTGTTGACCAGCTTGAGCAGCCGCTGGCTGTTGCGGTGGACCAGGGACAGCTGCTCCCGGTGCCAGGCCGCGAGGGGATGCTGCTGATCCGCGAGCACGTCCCCCAGCGGCCCCAGCATGAGCGTCAGCGGCGTGCGGAACTCGTGGCTGACGTTGGAGAAGAAGGCCGTCTTCGCCCGGTCCAGCTCCGCCAGGGACTCCGCCTGCCGCCGGGCGTCCTCGTACGCGCGAGCCCCGGAGAGGGCCGCGCCCAGCCCGCCCGCCACCAGCTCCAGGAACGACAGGTACGACGCATCCGCGGGCACCCGGGGGGACAGGCCCAGCACCAGCAGGCCCGCCGGGCTCGACTCACCGGAGCGGGCCATGGGCAGCACCAGCGCGGAGTCCGGCTGCGGCACGCCGTCCCGCAGGGGGAGGGGACCGAAGCGCGCCTGGAGCCCGGTGACGCGCTCGGCCTGTCCGGAGCGGGCCACCTGGGCCAGGGGCCAGGGAGAGGCCGCGCCCGGCTCCAGGCTCACCTCTTCGGGACTGAAGGGGCCCTCCGCCTCCAGGCCCAGGTGCCCCGCCCGGCGGGCCCGGCGGCCGTCCGCGTCCATGAGGTAGAGCATCGCGAAGGGCAGGTCCGCGGGGTTGGTGGCGAGCGCCTCCAGGCCGTGCGTGCATGCGTCCTGGACCTCGCGCCTCCCGCCCGCGCGCGAGGCCACCTCCTGCAGCGTCAGGAGGCGGCGCGCGTCCAGCACCTGGCCGGTGGTCTCCACCACCGTGTCGAGCACGCCGTTGACCGCGCCGGACTCGTCGCGGACGGGGCTGTAGCAGAAGGTGAAGTAGGTCTCCTCCAGGAAGCCGTTGCGCTCGATGAAGAGGCGCTGGTTCTCCGTCATGAGGAAGCGGCCCTCGCGGCGGACCTGCTCCACCCACGGGCTGATCAGCTCCCAGACCTCCGCCCAGACCTCGCGCCCGGGCCGCCCCATGGCGGCGGGGTGCTTGCCGCCCAGGATGCGGCTGTACGCGTCGTTATAGAGCTTCACCGCGTCCGGCCCCCAGAACACCATCATGGGGAAGCCCGACGTCAGGCACACGCTGGCGATGGTGCGCAGGGATTGCGGCCAGGAGGACACCGGACCGAGCGGCGTCTTCGACCAGTCCATGGACCGCATCAGCGCGCCCATTTCGCCGCCCCCGGCGAGCACCTCCCGGGTCGCGCGGTCGGCGCCCCCGTCGCCGGACGTGCTGGATCCTTCGATCATCCCCGTTGCCTAACCGAAGCGCCGTGCGGGAACCAGTGGAGGGGAAGGGGAAGCCGGCCGCTCCGGGGGCTGGCTGCCCGCCAGCGTTCACGCCGGAACGGTGCGGCGTGGCCGCCCACACTCCGGAAGCACCGGACGGGGCGGCCACATCACCTGGCGCGGACTACTTGCCCGCGAAGATGTTCATCACGTCCTTGAGCAGCTTGATGGACTCGTCGTGCGGACGCTGGAAGGCGTTGCGGCCCATGATGGAGCCGAAGCCGCCGCCCTGGTGGATCTGCCGGATGTCCTCGATGAGGGCGCCCGTCTCCTTCGCCTCGCCGCCGGAGAAGATGACGATGCGCTTGCCGTTGAACGCGGAGCGCACCACCTCGCGCACGCGGTCCGCGAGCGTCTTGGTGGAGATGTTCGCCTTCTCGAAGGCCTTCTTCGCCTCCGCCTGCTCCAGGTGGTCCGAGGGCGGCTTCACCTTGATGATGTGCGCGCCCATCTGCGCGCTGATCTGCGCCGCGTACGCCACCACGTCGATGGCCGTCTCACCCTCCTTGGACAGGGCGCCGCGCGGGTAGGCCCACAGCACCGTGGGCAGGCCGTAGGACTTGGCCTCCGCGATGATGTCGCGCAGGTCCTGGTACTGCTCGTTGCGGGCCGCGGAGCCCGGGTAGATGGTGTAGCCCACCGCCGCGCAGCCCAGACGCACCGCGTCCTTCACGGACGACGTCACCGCGGACATGGGCGCGGCCGTCTTGGCCAGCGAGTCGGAGTTGTTCACCTTCAGGATGAGGGGAATCTCACCCGCGAGCTTGCCCGCGATGGCCTCCAGGAAGCCCAGCGGCGCCGCGTACGCGTTGCAGCCGGACTCGATGGCCAGCTGCGCGTGGTAGTCCGGATCATACCCGGCGGGGTTCGGACCGAAGGAGCGCGCGGGGCCGTGCTCGAAGCCCTGATCCACCGGCAGGATGACCAGCTTGCCCGTGCCGGCGAGCGTGCCGTGGTTCAGCAGGCGCGCCAGGTTCGTCAGCGTGCCGGGGTTGTCGGAGGGGTACCACGAGAGGATCTGCTTGACGCGGTCGGTGTAGGCCATGGGTTTTCCTCGAAGGAAGGCGTCGGAACCGGCGCGGGATTCTGCGTTCCTTGCCCGCGCCGACCAAGCTTTGTCTCTACCGGATGTCGGCGACTGTCACGCCCTCTACCGCCTCGCCGCGCGAGCCGACTGGAGGGAAGCCGACATCTGGCCCTCCGGGAAGGTGCACAGAAATGCTGCGCCGTCGCGGGCTTCCGGATATGCCCGGCCGCACACGAGGCGGACCACAGCATGGGCAGAGAAGTCGGCAAGGTCGTCGCAGTGGCAATGATGCTCACCGGTGGCGTGGCGGGCGCGCAGATCTCGCCCACGACAGCTCCCTCGAATGCTCCTGGAACAGGGGCGCCGGGGACCGCGACTCCCTCGCCGGGCAACCTGTCCCCGGGC
>NZ_RAWL01000485.1:0-6037 GCF_003668885.1 Corallococcus sp. AB049A
CAGCCGGTCCAGGGAGAGCATGCAGCCGCCGTGGCCCCTGGCCTCGGTGTGCATCGTGGTCTCGCCCGGGGTTCCCGGAGGCGGGCGGAGCGAGGCGGGGACGGGCTGGGGCGTGCGGGGCGTCTCCATCTGGAGGCGCAGGCCCACGGACTGGCCCTCCAGGGTGCGCAGCTCCACGCGCGTGGTCGCGCCGGTGAGGGCGCCGCTGCCCGCGCCGTTCTGTTCCCAGCGGGCCCCCAGGCCCACGGGTTCGGCGGGCAGGAAGGTGCCCAGGTCCTTGAGCAGCCCGGCCAGCTGCTGCATCTGGCCGCGCACGGGGGCGGAGAGCTCCGCGGGCAGCTTCCACTCGAAGCCGCTGGAGCGGCCGTTGGGGGCCACCTGGCCTTCGCCCTTCAGGCCGGGCAGGGGCGACAGCTGGGCGCGGGCGGACTCCACGGTGCGCACGGGCGTGCGCGCGGCGACGAGCAGGTCCACCTCCTCCAAAGTGAAGCGGTAGCGCGCGGACCCATCCGGCAGCACGCGAAGCACTTCCACGGCCATCACCATCTGCACGCCCGGCATCACGGGGCCGGGCTTGTTGCGGCCCGCGTCGCGCAGCGTGGTGGTGCTCTCCGAACGCATGCCAATGCGCTGCACCCCACCGAACAGGGGGCGCAGCAGAAGGGGCTTCTGGGGGGCCTGACCGCGATGCAGGAGGTGCATGGGCAACCAGTCTAACCGGAGCGCTCCGACATCGCGGCGGGGAAGGCACGGCGTGGACGCGGAATCACTGACTGAACCGGAAATCCGTGGGTCCAAATCGTGACGGATGGGTTGTCTTTGACTTGGCTGTGGATGGTGTTGACGGGTGTGAGTGTCTTGCTGAGAATGTAAAACGCTGAACAACCGAGGGGGATATGCTTTTGGAACGTCTGAGACAGATCCGGAAAGCGTTTGTGTTGTTGAGTGGCCTCACCCTCCTGATGGGCGGCTTCGCGCGTGCACAGGGAGGTAAGCCTGCTCCTGCTCCTGCCGTGGACCAGGCTGGCCTCAAGGCGGTGATCGACGCGCAGGCCCAGGCCCTGCTCGAGGCGGAGGCCAAGGCCAGCGCCGCCAAGGCGAAGCAGGAGAGCACCGAAGCGCAAAATCAGGCCGCGGCGGGTGCGAAGGCCGTGGCGGAGAACGCGAAGCTCCTCAAGAGCGGTGTCACCGCAGGCGTCAGCGCGGGGATTCAGTTCCCCATTGGCTCCACGAAGGGCACGAGTCTTCAGAACGCCGGTTTCGTGGCCATGCCCTACGTGGCCTTCTTTCCTGGCTACTGGAAGAGATCCGAGGCGGTCCGGGAGTATTGCGCGTCCGAATGGGGCGGCGGCAGCGAGAGCGATGCGTCCGCCGCCGCGATGGAGGTCGCTCGCCGGAAGGCCACGCTCAAGTTCAACACCTTCATCAGCGCGATGAATGCGGGCGCGACGGACCTGCAGATCCTCGATTGGGAATCGTCAAGGATGCGCATGGATGGGGGCCAGTACCAGAAAACGAAGGAAGACTTCGTCAAGTCAGTGGATGCCTATCGACGCGCCAGCGAGAAGATCACCCTCGCCTCCAAGACCGTGGCCGAGGCGTCAGCCGATGGAAAGGCAGCCGCGCTGACTGCGTTCAGCAATGCCCGCACGGAACGGGATGCTGCCCGAGGCGCCGTCGACGCCGCGCAAGAGGCCTATCTGGCGGCGGCACGGCTGTACCGCAGCTCGCGTGCCGAGGAGCCCATGCCCGCGATCGTGGCCTACACCCGGATCTGGTTGGCGGACGTCGACGGAGAATCGGGTAACCGCGAGGCGAGGAAGAAGGACATCATCCAGTGGATTGCCGACCAGGACTGGAACTCGACCCTGCGCGGAAAGTGCTTCGCGTTGAAGTGGGGCGCGTACCTGGGCCGCACGCTCAACAACGAGGTCCGCGTCCGGGTTGGAGGCGGCGGCATCGAGAAGCGCAACTACGTTCCCCAGCTCTCGTTTGGTGCCACGTTCGCGCCGAACGCCTATGTCTCCGTCCTCGCGGGCGTCACCGTGGGCAACGTGGAGGTCCAGGGAGAAGAGGGGACGCCGCGCGACCCCCGCACGCTCTGGTCGGGCAACGTCTCGGTGGGCGGCAACTTCGACCTCGCCGCGGCGCTCCTCAAGGGCGCACAGTCGCTGCCCTAGCCTCCACTTGAAGCGCGGGCCCGGGTGCCGGTGCGCGCCCGGGCCACTGTGCTTATCGCGAACCGCTGGGACTGTGATGCTTTGGGATAGAGGAGATTCCAGGCAAAGCCAGACAGTGCTGTCTCAGGCCGCGAGGGTGTTTTTCGCGAGCAGCGAGAACGTACGCCCGAGGGGCGAAACACGTCGCGTCGACAGGGTTGATTGTTTATAGACGCGCGCCCAGGCCCGTCTGGAGGCCGCACTGAAGCACACCCACCACAAGATCCTTCCCACTCGCGCGCTGTATTGGTTCCTGGCGGGCCTGGCCCTGCTCTACGTGGAGGCGGCCGCGCTGCTGGATCCCCTGGGCGTGCCCCTGCTTCCGCACCGGTGGGTCCAGGACGTGCTCCAGAGCGGATTCGGCTTCTCCCTGCTCCTCGCGGGCATCCCCTCCTGCATCTGGATCCTGGGCTGGCGGGCCAACGACCTCTTCGCGTGGCTGATGGCGCCGCACACCCTGACGGTGGACGACGAGGGCCTGCGCGCGGACGCCACGCGGATCCGCTGGCGGGACGTGCGGGAGATCGTCGAGCAGACCTCGGACGACCACGTCCTCCTGCGCCACACGGGGGGAACGCTGAAGCTGCGGCTGTACCTGTGGAGCGACCCGGACGCGCTGCACGAAGCGGTGCTGGAGCAGGTCGTGTCGCGCCTCCTGGAGCGCGTGAACCACCAGGTGTCCGCGGGGAAGCCGGTGCGCTTCGGGCCGCTCGTCCTGAGCGACGCGGGGCTCATCCACCGCAAGAAGCTCTGGCGCTGGGACGACATCGAGAGCATCCGGCTCCAGGACGAGGTGGACCAGGGCCATGCGTCCCGCGAGCTCGTCATCGTCGCGCAGGGCAGGCCCCGGAAGTTCGACGAAGCGAAGGTCATCAACGCGCCAGTCCTGCTGGCCTATCTGTCAGGCCGGCTGGCCGGCTGACGCACCCACGGACATCCCCGACATGGAAATCTATCGCTCCCCCCAGTCCCGGAAGCAGGCGGAGAAGCCGCGCGCCATCTACTACTCGCGGGGCAAGCTCATCGCGGGCGTGGTCATCTGGGTGCTGGCCACGCTCGGCTTCGGCGCGCTCACCGTGCATGCGCTGCCGGTGAGCAACCTCTGGGTCGCCATCGCGCTCATCACCCTGTGCGCGGCCTGGATGCTCTTCAACTGCATCCGCGGGCTGGGGAGGCTGGACCGCCCGGTGCTGCTCATCGGCCGGGACGGCATCCGCTTCCCGGATGGCGTGCTCATCGGCTGGGGGGACATGAAGGAGAACGTCTATTACGCCCAGTCGTACATGGGCATCCCCATCCTCAAGATGGTGCGGATCAAGACCACGCTCGCGAAGCCCCGCGTGAAGAAGCTGCGGGTCGCCGCGCTCGCCATGGACAGCGACGAGTACATGGCGCTCTGTGACAGCTACAGCCAGGGCGGCGGGGTCCCCGCCGCGCGCTGACCCGCTTTCAGCGCAGCGGGGGACGCAGCACCAGCACGGGCCGGCGGCTCAGCCCCAGCACCTTGCGCGCCACCGACCCGAGCAGCGCCTCCCTCACGCCCCCGTGGCCGCGCGAGCCCAGGCAGAGCAGCTCCGCGTCCATCCGCTCCGCGGCCTGCACCAGCGCGAGCGCCACGTCCTCGCCATGGAGGACCTCCACCCGCGTGGTGACCTCCCGGGGCTCCAGCCCCCTGGGCACGCGCTCCAGCAGGCGCTGCTTCAGGTCGCGGTGGAGCTCCGCGCCGGCGCGCTCCGGAATCACCGTCACCAGGTGCACCTCCGCGCCCGCGGGCGCCAGCGCGAAGGCGAACGGGATGGTTTCGTCCGCCAGCGGCGACAGGTCCGTGGCCACCAGCAGCCGCCGCACCTGGGGCAGGGGCGCCTCGCCGTGGGAGGCCGCGGGGCTCACCGGCACCACGGCCGCCGACATGGGCGCGAGCCGCAGCGCGTGGTGCGCCACCGAGGCCAGGTTGCCCAGGGCGTTGTGCGGGTGCGTGCCCACCACGAGCAGGTCCACCTCCTGCTCCCGCGCCAGGTCCACCAGGTGGTCCGCGGCGCGGCCCACCGCCATGCGCAGGTGCACGCGCGGGGCGACGCCCGTGTCCGCCAGCGCCGCCACCTCGCGGTGCAGCACGGCCTCGATGCGGGGCGCCACCTCGTCCAGGTTCATGGGGGTGGGCAGGCCCAGGCGACGGCACTGCTCGAAGGCGTAGTAGACGTGCCCCGCCAGCAGCTCGATGGGGCCATCCACGCCCAGCTCCGTCAGCCAGCGCCGGGCGGCCTCGCTGCCCCGGGAGCGGTCCACCCCGAACATCACGCGCAGGGGCCGCGCGCCGGTGAGCCAGGCCTCGAAGGGGGCGGCGTCACGCACGCGCAGCAGCGGCACGGCGCAGTTGCGCGCGATGCGTTCCAGGCTGACGCCCGAACCCAGGGCGGCGGGCTCCTCGCGGGGCGTCCCCACCACCAGCAGCCGCGCCTCGTGCGCCTCGCAGAAGCGGGCCAGGGCTCCCGAGGAGCCGCTCTCCAGCAGCGAGGACTCCACCTTCGCCCCCAGCGGCGCCAGCCTCTGGACCTCCTCGCGCAGCAGCGCCTGCAGGCCCTCGCGCACGGGCTCGGCCGCGACCCGGAGCTGATCCGGGTGGACCTGGTGGACCAGCCAGAGCGGCAGGCCCCGGCGGGCGGCGATTCGCGCGGCCACCTCCGCGGCCTGACGGGAACCCTCGGTGAGGTCGGTTGCGCAGAGGATGGCCATGGCTTGGACTCCGGACGGGGGGAAGGCGCCGCACCGGGGTTTCTTCCGGCCGGTGGGCTCGCGCTGGGAACGCGCCCCGCTATGACCTCCAGGCCTCTTCAGGATGCGTGCCGTCCCGCTCCTCGGGTATGCCGGAGGCCGGCCCGCGCAAGGGTTGCGGCACCAGGAGGCGCGGGCGCAAAAGCTGCGCGTCCCGGGAAAACCGGCCCGCGTCCAACCTGACGGCACGGGCTTCGCAACCGGGCCGGACATCCCGTGAAGCAGGAGCAATCCGACATGAGCCTCCCTGGTTGGCTGGACCCCGAGCATGGCCACCGCATGGAGCGTGCTGGCGGGCGGGCGGTGGCGCGATGAGCGCGGCGACGGGCGCGGCGGCTCCGGCTCCGGCTCCGGAGCCGCGCTGGGGGCTGGAGTCTCGCGAGGCCGAGGCGCGGCTGCGCCAGCACGGGCCCAACCTCCTGACGCGCGAGCAGCCCCGCTCCGCGTGGCTCTTCCTGGGCCGCCAGTTCCGCGGCGGCATGGTGTGGCTGCTGTTGGGCGCGTGCGGCGTGGCGGCGCTGTTGGGCGAGGGCGCGGACGCGGTGGCCATCGCCACCATCGTGGTGCTCAACGCGCTGGTGGGCTTCCTCCAGGAGTACCGCGCGGACCGCGCCGTGCTGGCCCTGCGCGCGCTCACCGCTCCCAGCGCGCGGGTGCTGCGCGACGGCGTGAGCGCCGTGATTCCGGCGTCCCAGGTGGTGCCGGGGGACGCGCTGGTGCTGGAGGCGGGGGACGTGGTGGCGGCGGACGCGCGGCTGCTGTCGGCGCACGCGCTGCTCACGCTGGAGGCGGCGCTCACCGGGGAGAGCACGCCGGTGGACAAGCGGGTGGGCGCGCTGCCGGACTCCACCCCGCTGGCGGAGCGCAGGGACCGCGTCTTCATGGGGACCTCCGTGGCGGCGGGCACGGCGGTGGCGGAGGTGATGGCCACCGGCATGGACACGGAATTGGGCCGCATCGCGCACCTGGTGCGCACGGCGCAGGAGCCCCAGACGCCGCTCCAGGAGCGCCTGGAGGGCGTCACCCGCATGCTGCTGGTGCTGTGC
>NZ_RAWL01000486.1:0-6029 GCF_003668885.1 Corallococcus sp. AB049A
CACTTAAATTATTTACTGCGGTTGAGAAATTTAGAGCTGTAGATCGGGCTGCATTGAAACAAAGAAAACTCATAGTAGCCAAATTAAAATTTTTTTTCAAGCAGAAGACGGCAGACGAGATAGGCTCCGGTCTCGTGGGCTCGGAGATGTGTATAAGAAACAGCACCGCTGGAGAGCACCAGCCGGTGGGGCGCGGCCCCCAGGGCGGAGGCGCATATCAGACACAGCATCAGCGCGAACGCGGACGGCTTCGGATGGAAGGGCATGGGGACGTGGGTGTGGAAGGGATGACCGGACCAGCGATGCAGGCCGCGTTCCGTCCTCTACCGGACTGTCCACCCTCCAGGCCAGCGACCCCCGGGCCCTGGCCCCAGGTCCCGTATGTGGACCCCCGTCCGGATTCCGAGCCCCCTGCCTTGGCTGGCTGCCCCCCAGGTGAGTCACCGGTGGCCCGGGTGCGACGCCCAGCGTCATCCCCACCTTTCCATCCACGAATCCCTTCGAACGCTCGGGCCGCCGAGCCAGTCACAAGGACCCCACTCCATGGATCGCATCTGGAAAGAGAAGGTCATCGTCATCACGGGCGCCTCCAGCGGCATTGGCCGGGCCACCGCGCTGCTGCTGGCGAAGAAGGGCGCCCACGTGGTGCTCGCCGCGCGCCGGGAGGAGCCCCTGGAGGAGCTGGCGGCCGAGTGCGAGTCCCACGGCGTCCAGGCCCTGATGGTGCCCACGGACGTGTCGGACGCGGCGGCCGTGCGGCAGCTGGCGGAGGCCGCGGTGGAGGCCTTCGGCCACTTCGACGGCTGGGTGAACAACGCGGGCGTCTACATGCTGGGCAGCCTGGAGGAGACGCCGGACGAGGCGTTCCGCCAGCTGATGGAGACCAACTTCTTTGGCACGGTGAGCGGCGCGCGCGTGGCGCTGGCGCAGTTCCGGCGCCAGGGCTACGGGACGCTCATCAACGTGTCCTCCACCTTCGGCGCCGTGCCCGCGCCGTACCTGAGCGCCTACGTGGCCTCCAAGTTCGCGGTGCGCGGCTTCTCCGCGTCGCTGCGCCAGGAGCTGATGAACACGGGCATCGACGTGTGCACGGTGATGCCCGCCGCCATCGACACGCCCCTGTGGCGCCACACCGCCAACTACACCGGCTGGCGCATCCGCCCCGCGGAGCCCGTCTACACGCCGGAGCGCGTGGCCCGCACCATCCTGCGCGTGCTGCGCAACCCCCAGGACGAGGTCATGGTCGGCGGCTCCGGCAAGAGCTTCTCCGCGCTGCACAACCTCATGCCCGGCGCTTTCGAGCGCACCATGAAGTCCGGCACGGACGTGCTGCACTTCAAGAACCAGCGCCAGGGCCCCACCTCCGGCAACGTCTTCCAGCCCATGGAGGAGGGGGTGACGGCCTCCGGCGGTTACCACGGCACCGGAAAAACATGGCTGCGGCGGTTGCTGGTGGCGGGCGGGCTGGCGGCCGCGGCGGTGACGCTGCGTCGGCGAGCGGCCGAGCGGCACCTGGAAGCCCGGCTGGCCCATGCCCTGGGGGCGTGAAGACCCTATTCACATAGGGCGTTCCCATGCCGGGGGCGCTTTTCGTGACGGGGCCATGACATGAACTGGGGAAGAGTCGCGCCCGCCATGAACATCGCCGTCCTCGTCAATCTGCGTGCGCGTAAAGGGACCGAAGGGATGGGCGGGCTCGTCAAGGACCTGCTCCCCCGGGCCCGGGTGGCCCTCACCCGTTCCCTGGATGAAGCCCGTGAGTGGGTGGACCAGCTCCGCCACGACCCGCCCAGCCTGCTGCTCGCGGGCGGAGGGGACGGCACCATCACGGGCCTGCTCAACGAGCTGCGCTCCCAGGGGGTCGCCCTGCCGGCCATTGGCGTGCTGCCCCTGGGCACGGGCAACGCCTGGGCGCGCGTCACCGGCGCGCCGCGTCCCCAGGTGGCGCTGAAGCAGATCGCCGCGTACGGCGAGCGCCTGCCGCCCCTGCGTCCCTTCTCCCTGGTGCGGGTGGAGGGCCGGGTGGCGCCCTTCGCGGGCACGGGCTGGGACGCGGAGATGATTCAGGACTTCAAGAACCAGCTGGCCTCCGCCGGGCCGCTGAAGAAGGCGCAGTCCGGCCTGCGCGGCTACCTGGGCGCCATGTTCACGCGCACGGTGCCCCGCCACCTGTTCGGCGAGGGCAACCCGAACGTCTCCGTCTACAACCTGGGGGCTTCCGCGCTGACCATCGACGCGACGGGCGCGGTGCGGCCGCTGCCCAACGGCGGCGAGGGGCAGCTGCTGTACCAGGGCCCCGCGGGCGTGGCGGGCGCGGCGACGACGCCGGAGTGGGGCTTCGGCTTCAAGGCGTTCCCGTTCGCCCAGGCGGTGCCGCACCGGCTGTCCGTGCGCGTGTACGGCGCGGGCGTGATGGAGGCCACGCGCAACATGTTCCGCCTGTGGCGCGGCGAGCACCCCATGCCGCGCATGCACGACTTCTTCGTGGAGCGCCTGCGGATGGACTTCGACCGCGAGGTGCCCTTCCAGATGGGCGGCGACGTGCTGGGCATGCGCCGCTCGCTGGAGTTCGACCTGGCGGAGGAGAACGTCAACCTGGTCGACTGGCGCCGCCTGAGCCGGCTCGTCGCCGTCTAGCGCCGTCACCTCCCTGAAGCGTGCATGAAGGCGCTTGCCGGCACCGTGTCCTCTGGACACGATGCCGGCCGGAGGGTTTCCCAATTGAGCCACACCTATGAGTACCCGCGCCCGGCGGTGACGGTGGACTGCGTCGTCTTCGGGTTGGATGAGGAAGACCTCAAGGTGCTGCTCATCCAGCGCGGCGTGGAGCCCTACCAGGGCCGGTGGGCGCTGCCCGGCGGCTTCGTGCGCATGGACGAGTCCCTGGAGGACGCCGCGCGCCGCGAGCTGGAAGAGGAAGCGGGCCTGCGCACCAGCCACCTGGAACAGCTCTACACGTTCGGTGCGCCAGACCGCGACCCCCGGGGCCGCGTCATCACCGTGGCGTACTTCGCGCTGGTGAAGCTGTCCCAGCACCACCTCCAGGCGTCCACCGACGCGCGCGAAGCCGCGTGGTTCTCCGTCTGGGACACGCCGAAGCTCGCGTTCGACCACGCGGACGTGCTCGGCACCGCGCTGCAGCGGCTCAAGGGCAAGGTGCGCTACCAGCCCATCGGGTTCGAGCTCTTGCCGCCCAAGTTCACGCTGTCGCAGCTGCAGCGGCTGTACGAAACGGTGCTGGAGCGCGAGCTCGACAAGCGCAACTTCCGCAAGAAGATCCTCGCCATGGACCTGCTGGAGGAGCTGGACGAGGTGGAGCAGGACGTCTCCCACCGCGCCGCGCGCCTCTACCGGTTCGACCACAAGAAGTACAAACAGCTCGAGAAGGCCGGCTTCAACTTCGAGCTGTAGGCCCCACCTCTCCCGCGCCCTCCACTGACAGGTTGTCCCTCGTCGCCTTGACTTCGTGTCGTTTGGACACTATGTTGGTGTCATAGATACACGAAGTTGATCGTGCGAGCCCTCTTCGAGGGCCACGGGAGAGCCATGTCCACGCTGCCCTTCGACGTCGCGGTGGGTTCGGTGCAGGGCCGGGAGCACGCGCGTTCGGGGCGCAACAACCAGGACGCCGCCTGCGTCCGGGGGAGCGAGCACGGGCTGGTGGTGGTGGTGGCGGACGGCTGTGGCAGCCAGCCGTGCAGCGAGCTGGGGGCGCAGCTGGGCGCGCGGCGGCTGGCGCAGGCGGCGCAGGCGAGGCTTCAGCGCGGTGAGGCGGTGGACGGCGCGGACTTCCTGCCGGGGCTGAGAGGGGACCTGCTGGAGCTGATGGAGGGCCTGGCGTCCACGCTGGGGCGGGACGTGCTGGGGGACCTGCTCTTCACGCTCGTGGGAGCGGTGATGACGCCGGCGCACACGCTGGTCTTCTCGTCGGGGGACGGGGTGTGGATGCTCAACGGCGAGGTGCACGCGCTGGGGCCGTTCCCGGGCAACGCGCCGCCGTACCTCGCGTATGCGCTGCTGCGCGGGGAGGACGTGGGGCTGGAGCCCCGGGCGCTGGTTCCCACGGACGACGTGCACGCGCTGCTGGTGGGCACGGATGGGGTGGGGGACCTGCTGAACCTCGCGCAGGCACGGCTGCCGGAGCGCGACGAGCCCGTGGGCCCGCTGTCGCGCTTCTGGACGGACGACCGGTACTTCACGAACCCGGACGCGATGCGGCGGCGGCTGGCGCAGCTCAACCGCGAGTCGGTGCGCGCGGACTTCGCGGAGCGGCGGCTGCTGCGCACGCCGGGCCTTCTGACGGACGACACCACGCTGGTGGTGCTGCGCCGCCGGATGGGGAGGGCGTGAGGCCATGGACGTCTGGGTGGAGGGGAAGAAGGTCCGGTTGGATCCGCAGCGGGCGCTGGGCAAGGGCGGCGAGGCGGATGTGTATGACCTGGGGGATGGCCGCGCGCTCAAGGTCTTCAAGCAGCCCGAGCACCCGGACTTCCTGGGCCTGTTGCCCGAGCAGGCCGCGGCGAAGGCCCGGCTCGCGGAGCACCAGCGCAAGCTGCGCGTGTTTCCCTCGGGGCTTCCGGCGCGCGTGGTGACGCCGCAGGCCCTGGCCACGGACAAGAAGGGCGCGGAGGTCCTGGGCTATGCGATGCGCAAGCTCGATGGGGTGGAGCCGCTGCGCCGGTGGAGCGAGCCGGCGTTCCGGCGCGCGGGCGGCAAGGCCTCGGACGCGGTGACGGTGCTGGCGGGGCTGCACCGGGTGCTGACGGCGGTGCACGCGGCCCGTGTCGTGGTGGGGGACTTCAACGACCTGAACGTGCTGACGGTGGGCACGGATGCGTACTTCATCGACGCGGACAGCTTCCAGTTCGGTGCCTTCCTCTGCCCGGTGTTCACGGAGAAGTTCCTGGACCCGCTGCGGTTGGATTCAGGCGCGCAGACGCTGACGCCCGCGCGGCCGGCGACGGTGGACAGTGATTGGTATGCCTTCGCCGTCACCGTGATGCAGTCGCTCCTGTGCGTGGGGCCTCAGGGCGGCATCCACAAGCCGAAGGCTGCCGGTGCCCTACGGCTGAACGCGGTAGGCCGCATGCTCCAGCGCGTCACGGTGTTCCATCCGGACGTGCAGTACCCCAAGCCCGCGCTGCCCCGGGCCTCGCTGCCGGATGAGCTGCTGCACCTGTTCCACCAGGTGTTCGTGGAGGACCGGCGCGGCGCGTTCCCGCTGCCGGTGCTGGAGGGACTTCGCTTCACGGTGTGCGCGTCGTGTGGCCTGGAGCACGCGCGGGACGCGTGTCCCACGTGTCAGCCGCACGCGACGGTGGCGGCCACGCCGGTGTCGGCGGTGCGCGGGCAGGTGACGGCGAAGCGGACGTTCACGACCCGCGGCGTGCTGGTGCACGCGAGCGCGGAGGACGGCGCGGTGCGCTTCGTCTACCACGCGGACGGCGCGTACCGGCGCGAGGACGGCCGCACGGTGATGCGCGGCGAGCTGGACCCGGCGCTGCGCTGGGCGGTGCAGGGGGACGTGACGCTGCTGGGGCACCAGGGCCGCGTGGCGGTGTTCATGCCGGGCCGGGGGCCGGAGTTCCTGGGCGTGGATGTCTGTGAAAACCGGCCGGTGTTCGCGGCCAATGCCAGACACCGCTTCTGGGCGGCGGAGGGCGGGCTGTGGCGCGACGGCACGTACGGCGCCGAGCGCTGGGGGGACGTGCTCCAGGGCCAGACGCGGCTGTTCGTGGGACCCCGCTTCGGCCTGGGCTTCCACCGCGCGGCGGGGCTGCGGGGAGCCTTCCTGTTCAGCGTGGAGCGCAAGGGCCTGCGGGATGGGCTCACGCTGCCGTGGCCCTCGGGACAGCTGCTGGACGCGGAGGCCGTGTTCGACGGCGACGCGGTGTGGCTGCTGCTGGCGGAGGAGTCCAACGGCCGCACGGTGCACCACGCGGTGCTGCTGGGGGCGGACGGGGCGGTGCGCGCGAGCGCCCGGGCCGACGCGGGGGACGGTTCGTGGCTGGGGACACTGCGGGGGAAGT
>NZ_RAWL01000487.1:0-5983 GCF_003668885.1 Corallococcus sp. AB049A
CGATGGAGGGCATCAGCCCGTGCGCCAGCGCTCCGGGCGGCAGCGCCAGCGCGTCCCCCGGCCCGCCCTCACCGGCGGTGGCGGGCAGCGCCGCGGGCGGCTCGTTGCGCACCGCCACGTCCACCGTCAGCGCGTCGAAGCGCAGCGCGTACTCCAGCGCGAACGGCTCCCGCAGGAGCCCGGAGAAGTCCGAGCACAACACCGCGGACACCAGCTCCAGCAGCGTCGTGCGCCCGCTGCCCGTCGCGCCCACCACCACGTTGAGCCCGGGACCGAACGTCAGCACCGTGTCCGGCGCGAGCCCTCGGTAGTGGTGGACCTGCAGGCGGCTCAGCTTCATGGCGTCCTGCTCTCCCCGTGCCTTGGACGGCCCTCAGCGTAGGCCCTTGGCCAGCTGATGCGCGAGCCGCTGCAGAAGCTCCGTGTTCTCCGCCTCCGCCGCCTTCAGCTTGGGCAGCTGCGCCTTCAGCGCCGCCAGGTCCTTGCCCCGGGTCACCAGGTCCTCCGCGCCCAGCTCCAGCCAGCGCCCCAGCTCCTGCGCGGTCAGCTCCAGGTGGAACTGGAAGCCGTAGGACTTCCCCAGCCGGAAGGCCTGCTGCGTGTAGCGGTCCGTGGACGCGAGCAGCGTCGCGCCGGGCACCGGCGTGTAGGTGTCCCCGTGCCAGTGGGCCACCGCCGTGCGCGCCTTCACGCCCGCCACCACCGGGTCCTTCAGCGCGTCCGGCGTCCAGCGCACCGGCCCCACGCCCACCTCGAAGCCGTTCTTCCCCGGCGACACCGTCGCACCCGCCGCCGCCGCCAACAGCTGCGCACCCAGGCACACGCCCACGCACGCGCGGTCGTTCGCCAGCCGCTCTCCCAGCAAGGCCAGCTCGTCATTCAGGAACGGATGGGCGTCCGCCTCGTACACGCCCATGGGCCCGCCCATCACCACCACCAGCGGCGCGTCCACGTCCTCGCGCTTCACCGTCCGGAAGCGCCGCACCAGCGTGAAGCCCGCTGACTCCAGCGCGGGGCCCAGCAGACCCGGCCCCTCGTGCTCCTCGTGCTCGATGACCACCGCGCGCATCGTCCGCCACCCCTTCCCGGTGTCCTCGTTGGTGTCACACGCAATGCGTGCCGCGTGAAGACTAACGCTCCCGGCCACATCCGGCCGCGACGCGGCGTGAACAGGAATAAACGGCAGGCGTTTATTTCACAGTATTTCGTGCCATCATCAGCGGGCCCGGTTTCCCCTATAAGCATGCGCACCCGGGCATTCCCCCTTGGGCGTTTTTTCCGTCGCGTCGTTTCCGAAAGGAAGTTCCTCGTGAGCAAGAGCCTTCGCGGTTTCAAGTGGCTGATGGGCACGGTGGTCGGCGTTTCCCTGCTGAGCGGTTGCGGTGCTCCTCCGGCGGAGGGTGAGTCCACCCCGGCCGAGGCCACGGAGCAGGCCCAGGGCGCCCTGACGGCGCAGGTGTCCGTGGGCAAGGCCTCCATGGCCGCCAGCGAGCGCGTGACGGTGGAGGTGACGCTGACGAACACCTCCGCCGCGCCGGTGAGCCTCTACAAGTGGGACGCGCCGGGCGAGGGCCTCAACGAGGGCCGCCTGTCCGTGTCGCGCGACGGCCAGCCGGTGGAGTACACGGGCGCGCACTTCAAGCGCGTGCAGGGCCGCGCCGAGGACCTGATCACCCTGGCCCCCGGCCAGAGCATCTCCGGCCCGGTGGTCGTGTCGGACGCGTATGACCTGTCCGTCTCCGGCACGTACACCATCCGCTACGAGCTGGAGGCGCGCGCGGGCGTGACGGCGCTGGCGTCCAACTCGGTGAGCCTGTTCATCGAGGGCCGCCGCACCAGCCACGAGGGCGCGCAGGCGATGGGCACGGTGACGGCGCAGGGCCTGTCCTACTCCGGCGCCTGCACCAGCTCCGAGCAGACCACCATCACCAACGCGTACAACAGCGCGAAGACGTACTCCAACAACGCGTACACGTACCTGAGCGGCACGCCGTCCGCGACCAGCCGCTACACCACCTGGTTCGGCACGTACTCCAGCAGCGGCTGGAGCACCGTCAAGACGCACTTCAACAACATCAAGAACGCGTTCGCGTCCGCCGCCGTCGTGGTGGACTGCAGCTGCAACGACAGCGGGACGTACGCGTACGTGTACCCGTCCTCGCCGTACAAGATCTACGTGTGCGGCGCCTTCTGGAGCGCCCCCAACACGGGCACGGACTCGCGCGCGGGCACGCTGGTCCACGAGATGAGCCACTTCACCGTCGTGGCCGGCACGGACGACTGGGCCTACGGTCAGACGGCCGCGAAGAACCTGGCCAGGTCCAACCCCACGCGCGCGCGTGACAACGCGGACAGCCACGAATACTTCGCGGAGAACAACCCCTCGCTGCCGTAAGGTGACGCCGGGCCGTTGACTTCGGGGCGCGGGCCACTGGGCTCGCGCCCCTTTTCTTTTCGCCGCACCCGACACAAGGAGCGTCACGAAATGGGACGAATGAACCTCACATGGCTCGCGGTGCTGACCGCCGCCGGTGTCACCGCCTGCACGCCGAAGCCCGCGGAAGCGCCCAAGGAGCAGCAGGCCCCCGTCGCCGCGACGCCGCCCGCCGCCGAGCCCGCGAAGGAGCCCGCCGCCGTGACGACCCCGAAGCTGGAGTGCGCCCTCAGCGTCCACCCGAAGGCGAAGCTCAATGAGCCGGTGGAGGTCCTCTTCAAGCTGACCAACCGCTCGGAGACTCCCGTCTGGGTGCTCAAGTGGCAGACGCCGCTGGAGGGCATCCTGGGCACCGTGTTCCAAATCACTCGCGACGGCGAGGAGCTGCCGTACCAGGGCCCCATGGTGAAGCGCGCCGCCCCGAACGCGGACGCCTACGCGGCCATCGCCCCGGGCGCCACGGTGGAGAACACCGTGGAGGTGTCCCAGGCCTGGGACTTCAAGAAGCCGGGCACGTACCGCATCACCTTCCGCGACGACCTGATGGACGTGGCCACGCGCAAGGAGGACGTCCCCCGGGCGGGCGGCGAGTACAAGTCCACGCCCGTGACGTGCGCCCCCGTGGACGTGACGGTGGCCGCGCGCTGAGGGCAGCCGTGAGGGGTTGAGGCGGCGCTCCCGGATTTCCCCGGAAGCGGCAGGGACCGGGCAGGCACGGTCCCCCTCCTCAGGCGGGCCCGGGCGCGATACACCTGGGCCCACCATGGCGGACACCCCCACGATGAACATCCCGACGGTCGACCTCTTGGACCTGGCGTCGGGTGAACCGGCGCGCCTGGAGCGCGCGGCGGCGGCCCTTCGCGAGGCCTTCGGCGTCTTCGGCCTCGTGTTCGTGAAGAACCACGGCGTGGACGCGCCGGCGCTGGAGCGCTTCTACGACGCGTTCTCCGCCTTCGTGGCCCGCCCGGACGCCCGGAAGCGCCCCTTTGGCCGCGCGGACCTCTGGTACCAGCGCGGCTGGACGCCTCCCAACACGGAGGTCGCCGTCGCCAGCAACGGGCAGCCGGACTTCAAGGAGTGCTACTTCGCGACGCCCACCCCCACGGACCCGCAGTCCGCCATGGAGTTCCCGGAGCTGTACCCGGAGAACATCTGGCCGGACGACGCGCCGCCCTTCTTCCAGGAGGGCCTGCTCACCATGGGCACCGCGCTGCACGAGGCCGGCCTCAAGCTGCTGCGCGGCGCCGCCCTGGCGCTGAGCCTGCCGGAGGACACCTTCACCGCCGCCTGCGAGAGGGCCCCCCACGTCACGCGCGCGCTCCAGTACCTGCCCCTGGGCCCCACCCAGGTGAACACCGGCATCCTCTGGGGCGAGGAGCACACCGACTTCAACCTGCTGACGCTGCTGCCCGGCGGCCGCTTCCTGGACCCCGAAGGCCGCCCCGCGCCGAAGCCGGATGACCAGAGCGGCCTGTACCTGCGCACGCGCGCCGCGCCGGACGCGCCCAACGGCCACATGGTGCGCGGCACCGCGCCCGCGGGCTGCATCGTGGCGCAGGTGGGCCAGCAGCTCGAAATCCTGACGGGCGGGACGTTCCTCGCCACGCCGCACGTCATCACCGCGCCGGGCGTGCCGGGGTGGCAGCGCCAGTCCGCCGCGCACTTCATGCACGTGCACACCAGCCAGGTGCTCTTCCCCCTGCCCGGCTTCCGCACACCGGAGGCGGTGGCCAACTACGCGCCGCCGGTGCTCGCGGGCACGTACGACATCAAGACGCTGGTGGACATCGGCCTCGCGCCGCCCGCAGCGCTCGACAAGCTGGGCTACCGCCACTACGACCGCCTGAACCGGATGCGCGCGACCTCATAAGCCGCTCAAGGGGCCAGCGTCCCCTTGCCGCTGGCGCGCGGGGGAGGGGCTGCGTTACAGCGCAGCCACCCCATGGCCACCCTCGCCACGTCCATCTTCCGTTACCGCGACTTCCGGCTGTATCAAATCGCCCGCCTGTGCGCGGTGCTCGCGGCGCAGATTGAGTCGGTGGCCATCGGGTGGCAGGTGTACGAGCTCACCGGGAGCGCGCTCGCGCTGGGCTACACGGGCCTGTCCCAGTTCGTCCCCTTCCTCCTCTTCAGCCTCCTGGGCGGTCAGGTCGCGGACCGCTACGACCGCCGCCGCATCCTGGCGCTGTGCCAGGGCGTGATGATGGTGTGCAGCCTGCTGCTCTTGTCCTTCACGCTGGGCCACTTCCAGGACGTGAGGTTCGTCTACGGCATCCTGGTGCTCTTCGGCACGGCGCGCGCCTTCTACGCGCCCGCGGGCTCCGCGCTCACGCCCTACCTGGTGCCCAAGGAGGAGCTGACGCGCGCGGTGGCGGTGAACTCCATCACCTGGCAGGTGGCCACCATCTCCGGCCCCGCCCTGGGCGGCCTGCTCTACGGGTGGCTGGGCGGCAAGGGCGTCTACACCACGTCCGCGTCGCTGTGCGCGCTCACCATCGTGTGGATCCTCTCGCTCAAGGTGCGCACCGGCAGCGCGTCCAGCGAGCCCATCTCCCTGAAGACGCTGGTCGCCGGCCTGCGCTTCGTGCGCCAGAAGCGGATGCTGCTGGGCAGCCTCACGCTGGACCTCTTCGCGGTGCTGCTGGGCGGCGCGGTGGCGCTCCTGCCCATCTACGCGCGCGACGTGCTGCACACCGGCCCGTGGGGCCTGGGCCTGTTGCGCAGCGCTCCGGCCGTGGGCGCCGCGGTGGTGGCGGTGCTGCTCGCGTTCCGGCCGCTGGGTGGGCACGCCGGGTGGAAGATGTTCATCGCGGTGGCCATCTTCGGCGCGGCCACGCTGGTGTTCGGCGTGAGCACGTCCCTGCCCCTGTCCCTGGCGGCGCTGGCCATTGGCGGAGCGGCGGACATGGTGAGCGTGGTGGTGCGCCACACGCTGGAGCTGGTCTCCACGCCGGACGACATGCGCGGCCGCGTGAGCGCGGTGAACCTGATGTGCATCGGCGCCTCCAACGAGCTGGGCGAGTTCCGCGCGGGCTCGCTCGCGGAGGCCCTGGGGGCCGTGCACGCGGTGGTGATTGGCGCCGTGGGCACGCTCGTCGTCGTGGGCCTCTGGGCCTGGCTCTTCCCGGAGCTGCGCAACGTGGACCGGCTGGAGTCCGCCGCCCACAAGCCGCCCCTCCCCGAACCGGACGCCACCGAGTCCGCGCCCTCCGTCTGAGTCTCCCGGGGCCCGGGGTGAAAACCGTCGGAAGCGAAGGGTTCAACCCCGCGTGAGGGGGCTGTTGCCTGGGGGGCCACCTGTGGACCGGCCTTGTAGCCAGGAAGGACACAACCGGGGCACTTTGGCCCCCACCTTCCGAGGAGGGTCGCGGATGGTACGGTCCATGCTTGGACTCGCGCTCCATGGCGTACTACTTCCATGTGCTGGCACTCTGCGTAGGGGCCGCGATGTGCCTCGTGTTGGGCCGCGCCCTCTTCGATTTCGACGAGCCCGCCCCCACCCCCTGTCTCCTATACACCTCTCCTCGCCCCCGACACCCGCCCCTAACC
>NZ_RAWL01000488.1:0-6018 GCF_003668885.1 Corallococcus sp. AB049A
CACCTTGCTCGCCTGCCGGAAGGCGCCACGTTCCTCAACGGCTACGGCCCCACGGAGAACACGACGTTCTCCGCGACGTACACCCTGCGCCGCGACACGGTGGTGGAAGGCGCCATTCCCATCGGCCAGCCGCTCACCAACTCCACCGTCTACGTGCTCGACGCTCACCTGCGCCCGGTGCCCGTGGGCGTCGCGGGCGAGGTGTACGTTGGAGGCCCCGGCCTTGCCTGGGGATACCTGAATCGTCCTGACCTGACCGCGGAGCGCTTCGTCCCGCATCCCTTCGCGGCCACTCCGGGCGAACGGCTCTACCGCACGGGCGACAAGGCACGCTGGCGGGAGGACAGCACGCTCGACTTCCTGGGCCGCGTCGACTTCCAGGTGAAGGTGCGTGGCTTCCGCATTGAGCTGGGTGAAATCGAAGCCGCGCTGCGCTCCGCCTCCGGCGTCAACGAAGCCGTCGTGGTGGCCCGGGGCTCGGACGCGGACAAGCGTCTCATCGGCTACGTCACCGTGCACGCGGGCCACTCGCTGGACGCGGACGCGCTCAAGGTCCACCTCCGCAAGAACCTGCCCGAGTACATGGTGCCGTCGGCACTGGTAGTGCTGGACGCGCTGCCCCTCAACGCCAACGGCAAGGTGGACCGCAAGGCCCTACCGGAGCCGGAGGCTCAGCAGTCGGGCACCAGCTACGAAGCACCTCGCACGGAAGCCGAAGCGAAGCTGGCCTCCATCTGGGCCGAAGTCCTCCATCTGCCCCAGGTGGGCGTGAAGGACTCCTTCTTCGAGCTAGGGGGCCACTCCCTGCTGGCCACGCAGGTCGTCTCTCGCGTGCGCGCCGAGTTCAACGTCGAACTGCCCCTCCGCGCGCTCTTCGAGTCCCCCACGGTGGAAGCCCTCGCCGGGCGGCTGCACGGCAGCGCGAGCTCCCAGGCCCCGAAGCTCACTCGCGTCACGCATGACGGCCCGCGGCCCCTGTCCTTCGCCCAGCAGCGGCTGTGGCTGTTGGACCAACTCCAGCCCGGTGACGCGTCGTACAACATCCCCACCGCGCTCCAGCTCTCCGGACACCTGGACACGGAGGCCCTGCGCCGTGCCTTCGAAGCGCTCGTCCAGCGTCACGAAGCCCTGCGCACTACCTTCCATTCGCACCAGGACCAGCCCATCCAGACCATCCATGCAGCCAGTGGATGGACGCTGCCGCTCGTGGACCTCTCCACCCTGCCGGAGGCACTGCGGGAAGAAGAAGCGCGACGTCTGGCCAACGAGGAAGCGCGTCGGCCATTCGACCTCGCCAGGGGCCCGCTGCTCCGCGCCACGCTGGCGCGGTTGGCCGAGGACTCCCACCTGCTGCTCGTGACGATGCACCACATCGTCTCCGACGGTTGGTCCATGGGCGTCCTCGTCCGCGAAATGGTGGCCTTCTACGAGTCCTTCGCCACGGGCAGCACGCCGGCCTTCGCACCGCTGCCGGTGCAGTACGCGGACTTCGCGACGTGGCAGCGTGACTGGCTCCAGGGGGAAGCGCTGGAGGCGCAGATCCACTTCTGGAAGCAGCAGCTGTCCGGAGCGCCCGCGGCACTGGAGCTGCCCACGGACCGTCCGCGTCCGCCCGTGCAGTCGCACCGGGGCGCCACGGTGGACCTGCACATCCCCGCGCAGGTTTCCGAAGCACTCAAGACCCTGGCTCAGCGTGAAGGCGCCACGCCCTTCATGACGCTGCTGGCGGCGTTCCAGGTGCTGCTGTCGCGCTACTCCGCGCAGGACGACGTCAGCGTGGGCACGCCCATCGCGGGACGCACCCAGGCGGAGACCGAAGGACTCATCGGCTTCTTCGTCAACACGCTCGTGCTGCGCGCCCAGATGAACCCGCGTGCCACGTTCCGGGAGCTGCTGACCCAGGTGCGCGGCACGACGTTCGCGGCTTTCGAACACCAGCACCTGCCCTTCGAGAAGCTCGTCGAAGCGGTGCAGCCTGCGCGAGACCTGAGCCGCAGCCCTCTGTTCCAGGCGATGTTCGTCCTGCAGAACACGCCCAATGAGGCGCTGCGTCTGCCCGGCCTGTCCTTCCAGGCCCTGCCGCTGGAAGCACACTTCGCCAAGTTCGACCTTTCGCTGGGACTGCGCGAAGGCAGGGATGGCTTCGTCGGCACGATGGAGTACGCGACGGACCTGTTCGATGCGGCGACGGTTCAGCGCATGGCCGGGCACTTCGGCGTGTTGCTGGAGGCCATCGCGAAGAAGCCGGATACAAGACTGGGCGACCTGCCCCTGCTCACTGATCCCGAACGCCAGCAATTGCTGATCGAGTGGAATCCGCCGGCTTCACAGGTGGCGCAGGTCCCCAGCATCGCCGCGATGGTGGAGGCCCAGGTGCACCGCACGCCGGATGCATTGGCCGTCATCACGCCCGAGCGCCAGCTGACGTACCGGGAGCTGGACGCGAAGGCGAACCAGCTCGCGCACCGTCTGCGTGGCCTGGGCGTTGGGCCCGAAGTCCGCGTCGGCCTGTGCGTCGAGCGCACCGAGGACCTTGTCATCGGAGCCCTCGGCATCCTCAAGGCCGGTGGCGCCTACGTGCCGCTGGACCCCAGCTACCCGCGTGAGCGTCTGGGCTGGCTGCTGGAGGACGCGCAGGGCCCCGCCCTCGTCGCCCATTCGCACCTGCTCTCCGCGCTGCCCGAAACGTCTTCGACACCCGTGTGCCTGGACTCGGACGAGGAGCTGGCTACGCAGCCCGTGACGAAGCCCGCGGTCGCCATCCACCCGGGCCACCTCGCCTACCTCATCTACACGTCCGGCAGCACCGGCCGGCCCAAGGGCGTCGCCATCTCTCATGGCAACGCCGTGTCGTTCCTCCACTGGGCATTGGAGACGTTCACCGCCGAGGAACTGAAGGGCACGCTCGCCGCGACGAGCCTCAATTTCGACCTCTCCGTCTTCGAGCTCTTCGCCCCGTTGAGCAGCGGTGGCGCGGTGGTCGTGGCGAAGAACGCCCTGCACCTGGCGGAGCTGCCGACGGCTTCTCTCGTCACCCTCGTCAACACGGTGCCCTCCGCCATGGCGCAGTTGCTGCGCCTGAACGCGGTGCCGCCCTCCGTGCGTGTCATCAACCTCGCGGGTGAAGCCCTGCCGGAGACGTTGGCCAAGCAGGTCTACGCCGTCCCCTCGGTGCAGAAGCTCTACAACCTCTACGGGCCCTCCGAGGACACCACCTACTCCACGGCGTCTCTGGTTGGCCGCGATGAGGTGCCCCTCATTGGTCGTCCCCTGCCCGCCACGCGCGCGTACGTGCTGGATGCTTCACTCCAGCCCGTGCCTGTCGGCGTGGCAGGTGAGCTGTACCTCGCCGGTGAAGGCCAGGCTCGCGGCTACCTGCTTCGCCCGGAACTCACGGCGGAGCGCTTCGTGCCGGAGCCCTACGGTCCTCCGGGCGGCCGCATGTACCGCACCGGTGACCGCGTCCGGTACCGCAAGGACGGTCGGCTGGAGTACCTCGGCCGCATCGACTTCCAGGTGAAGGTGCGCGGCTTCCGCATCGAGCTGGGTGAAGTCGAAGCCGCGCTCCGCCGTGCACCGGGCCTCAAGGACGCTGTCGTCGTCGCGAAGGGCGAGGCCGCTGACAAGCGCCTCGTCGCCTACGTCACGCCCAAGGCCGAAGCCTCGCTGGAGGTGGAAGCCCTCAAGGCCCATCTGCGCCAGGGCCTTCCCGAGTACATGGTGCCCGCCGCGGTGGTCGTGCTGGACGCCCTGCCCCTCAACTCCAACGGCAAGGTGGACCGCAAGGCCTTGCCGGAGCCAGGGAACCTCGCGCGTTCGTCCGACTTCATCGCGCCTCGGAACGACACCGAGGCACAGCTGGCCGCGCTCTTCGCGGAAGTGCTGCGCGTGGAGCGCGTGGGCATCCGGGATGACTTCTTCGCCCTGGGCGGCCACTCGCTGCTGGCCACGCAGGTTGTCTCGCGCGTGCGGGCTGCGTTCGCGGTCGAGCTGCCGCTGCGAGCCCTCTTTGAGGCTCCCACCGTGGAAGGGCTCGCACCGAAGCTCGCGGGGGCTCGGTCCGTTGCGCTTGGGGCACCGCCGCTGCGGCCCTCGCCGCGCGAAGGCATCCTTCCGCTGTCGTTCGCCCAGCAGCGCCTCTGGCTGTTGGATCAACTCCAGCCCGGCGACATCTCGTACAACATCCCCACGGCCCTGCGGCTGACGGGCCAGCTGGACGTGGAGTCCTTGCGCCACGCCTTCGAGGCGTTGGTGGACCGTCACGAATCGCTGCGCACCACGCTCTCCGCCGAGCACGAAGAACCGTCACAATGCATCCAGCCTCCCTCCGGTTGGGAGCTGCCAGTCATCGACCTGACGCCCCTCCCCGAGTCGCACCGTGAGGAGGAAGCCCGGCGAGTGGCGGACACGGAGGCCCGGCGCCCCTTCCACCTCACCACGGGCCCGCTGCTGCGCAGCACGCTGCTGCGCCTGGGGCATGACTCGCACCTGTTGCTGGTGACGATGCACCACATCGTCTCCGACGGCTGGTCCATGGGAGTGCTCGTCCGGGAGGTGGCGGCGTTCTACGAAGCCTTCAGCACCGGCCGCACGCCCGTCCTCCCTCCGCTGCCCGTGCAGTACGCGGACTTCGCCGTGTGGCAGCGAGGCTGGCTCCAGGGGGAGGCCCTGGACAAGCAGCTGGGCTATTGGAAGCAGCAGCTGGAGGGGGCTCCGTCCGCGCTGGACCTGCCCACGGATCGTCCTCGCCCGCCCATGCAGTCCCGCCAGGGTGCCCTGGTGGACGTGCGCGTCTCTCCGGAGGTCTCCCAGGCACTCAAGGCCCTGGCCCAGCGTGAAGGTGCCACGCCCTTCATGGTGCTGCTCGCGGCCTGGCAGACGCTGCTGTCCCGCTACTCCGGCCAGGACGACATCAGCGTGGGCACGCCCATCGCGGGACGCACGCAGGCGGAGACCGAAGGTCTCATCGGCTTCTTCGTCAACACGCTGGTGTTGCGCGCCCGGCTGGAGCCGCAGGATTCGTTCCGCCAGCTGCTCGCCCAGATGAGGGCCACGACACTCGCGGCCTACGAGCACCAGCATGTGCCGTTCGAGAAGCTGGTGGAGATCCTCCAGCCCGCGCGAGACCTGAGCCGCAGCGCGCTCTTCCAGGTGATGTTCTCCCTGCAGAACGCACCCATGGATGCGCTCCGACTGCCGGGGCTGTCCTTCCAGAGCGTCCCGGTGGACACGCGGTCCTCCAAGTTCGACCTGACGCTGACGATGCAAGATTCGCCTCAGGGCTTCGTCGGAACGCTGACGTACGCCACGGATCTCTTCGACGCTTCGACCATGCAACGCATGGTGGGCCACCTCGGAGTGTTGCTGGAGGCCATCGCCGCGAAGCCTGAGGCAACTCTCGCCAGCCTGCCGCTGCTTACGGCTCTGGAGCGGCAGCAGCTTCTCGTGGATTGGAATGGGCCCAACGCGGAGTTCCCGCGAGACCTCTGCCTCCATGAGGCCTTCAGCGCCCAGGCCCTTCGCACGCCTGACGCGCTCGCCGTCATCTGCCGCGATGAACGCCTCACCTTCCGTGAGCTGGAGGTTCGCGCCAATCAGCTTGCTCACCGCTTGGTGAAGCTGGGCGTCGGCCCCGACGTGCGCGTGGTGCTGTGCGTGGAGCGCTCCGTCGAAGCCCTCGTGGGCATCCTCGGCGCACTCAAGGCCGGTGGTGCCTACGTCCCCATCGACCCCAGCTACCCGCGTGAGTGGCTGGCCCACGTCCTTCAGGACACCAGTGCTCCGGTGGTGCTCACCCAGCAGCGTCTGCGCGACTCACTGCCTCCGCACTCCGCGCACACCCTCTGCCTGGACTCCGACACTGCGGACCTTGAGTCCCAGGACGCTCCGGTGACGTCCGTCACTCCAGAGCACCTGGCGTACATCATCTACACCTCGGGCAGCACCGGCCGTCCCAAGGGCGTGATGATTCAGCACCGCTCCGTGCTGAACCTGCGCGTCGCGCTTGCTGCCACCGTG
>NZ_RAWL01000489.1:0-5972 GCF_003668885.1 Corallococcus sp. AB049A
GCCAGGGGTCGGACGGGAGGCTCATGACATGTCCTCCAGTCCACCCAGGAGTTCGCGCAGCTTCTCGTAGCCCCGGTGCGCGCGGAGCCGGGCCGCGCCCGCGCGGATGCCGCGCATCTCGGCGATCTCCTCGAAGGACCAGCCCTCCAGCTTGCTCAGCACCACCGCCTCGCGCTGCTCCAGGGGCAACTGCTGGAGCGCGTCCTCGATGCGCCGGCGCATGGCCGGGTCTCCATCCGGCGCGGGCACCGCCGTGGGCCCCTCCGGCGGCGCGTGCGCGTGCGCGTCCACGTGCTGCTGGTGCCGCAGCGCATCCCGGGCCGCGTTCGCCGCGATGGTGAGCAGCCAGGGGGTGAAGCGCGTGCCCCGCTCGTAGCGGCCCCGGGCGCGGATGACGGAGAGGAAGGTCGTCTGCATGAGGTCCTCCGCCAAAGGCCCGTCCCTCACCATGCGAGCGAGGAAGCCGTGCACGCGCCCGGCGTGCCGGGCGAACAGCGCCTCGAACGCCGGCTGGTCTCCCTGGCAGAACTGGTCCATGAGCACTTCGTCCGTGACGCCTTCCATCGTCTGGCTCACGGACGGCCCTGCCCGGAAATCGTTTCCGCGAACGGTCGATTGCCCTCCAGGCTGCTCCAAGGCCTTGAAACGACAAGCGTTGGACGTGACATCGCCAGGGGGCTCGCTTCCAGGACCCGAAAGGGTAGTGTCGCGCGCCTTCCCTGTTTCAGCGCGTTTCCCCACTTCGAGCGTCCATGTCCCCGGCCGAGGTCGTCATCCAGAACACGCTGTTCGAATCGCTCCTTCGCTGCGTGCGGATGGACAACGCGATGCGCGAGCGCATGGCGGCGGCGGGCTACGACCCGGACCGCCCCCGGGCCAGCTATCCGGCGTCGGTGTTCCTGCGCTGCCAGAACCTGGTGCTGCAGGCGGCCTACGCGGGCCGGCCTCGCGAGGAGGCCCTGCGGCAGATGGGCCGGGACCTGGTGCGCGGCTACTTCGAGACGCTGGTGGGCAAGGTGGTGAACGTGGCCCTGAAGGTCGCGGGCCCGGACCGCGCCATGAAGCGCGTGGCGCTGAGCTTCCGCTCCGTGATGGAGCCGGTGGAGATCACCTCCACGGAGCTGGGCCCCAAGGACTGGCGCGTGACGTTCCAGGGCTATCCGTTCCCGTCGGAGGCCGCGGCGGGCTGTTGCGAGGAGGCCCTGCGCCAGGCCGGGGCCTCCAACCCCAGCGCGGTACTCGAGTCCGATGACGGCCACGGCCGCTTCGAGCTGCGCATGCGCTGGTAGGACGTCCCTGTGCACGCCGTAACGGTGAGCATCATCCTTCCACCGCGACATGACTGAATGCGCTATGAGGGCCCCATGAAAATCGGCAAGGACAGTGTTGTCGCCATTGACTACAAGCTGCACCTCGGCGACGGGAAGATCGTGGACGAGAGCGAGGCAGGCGAGCCGCTCGTCTACCTGCACGGCTACGAGGAGATCGTCCCCGGCCTGGAGAAGGCGCTGGAGGGCAAGTCCGCGGGCGAGTCGCTGAAGACGGTCGTCTCCGCGGCGGACGGCTACGGCGACTACGACCCGGAAGGCGTCGAGGAGGTCCCCCGTTCCGAGTTCCCCGACGACCTGGAGATCAAGGCCGGCGGCATCCTGAGCGCCACGGATCCGGAGGGCGACGAGGTCGACTTCCTGGTGAAGGAGGTGCGCAAGGACACGGTGCTGGTGGACTTCAACCACCCGTTCGCCGGCAAGGAGCTGCACTTCGACGTCACCATCAAGGAAGTGCGCGCCGCCACGCCCGAGGAGCTCGAGCACGGCCACGCGCACGGCCCTGGTGAGGACCACGATCACTGACCTGCGGGGCCCTTTGGCCGGCCCTTGCCGTGCGTCCGGGCATGCCGCCCGGGCGCCGCGCCTTCGGGCCGCTTGGAGCGCCCATGGTCGGCCTGGGGCGGCCCCGGGTCGCGCTGCTTCGCCGCGAACGCCTCCATCTCCCGCTTGAAGATGGGGTCCCTGCGCGGCACCTCCGTGCGCGGAAGCTCCTGGCGGATGATGCGCTCGATGTCCTGGAGCGTGCGGCGCTCCACCTCCAGCGCGAACAACGACGCCCGTCCACTGGCCGCCGCGCGAGCGGTGCGGCCAATCCGGTGCACGTAGTCCTCCGGTCCGTGCGGCACGTCCAGGCTGATGACGTGGCCAATGTCATCCACGTCCAGGCCGCGCGCCGCCAGGTCGGTGGCCACGAGGCAGCGGTACTGCCCCCGGCGGAAGCCCTCCAACGCCTGACGCCGCTGGGCCTGCGTGCGGCCCGCGTGCAGGGCGGCGGACTTGTGGCCCGCGGCCGCGAGCAATTCCTTCATCTTGTCCGCGCGCTGCTGGGTGCGAACGAAGATGAGCGCGCTGGCTTGATCCTGGGAGAGCAGCGTGAGGAGCAGGGGCCACTTCTCCTCGGGCTTCACGATGTAGAGGTGCTGTTCGGCGCGAGGCGCGGGCGTGCCGCTGGGAGTCACCTCCACGCGCACGGGCTTGTGCAGGGCGCGCTGTCCGAAGCGCGTCACGTCCGCGCCCAGCGTGGCGGAGAACAGCAGCGTCTGGCGCTCGCGGGGCAGCGCGTGGAGGATCTGGTTGATCTGCGGCAGGAAGCCCATGTCGAGCATCCGGTCCGCCTCATCCAGCACCAGCGTCTGGATGCGCGACAGGTTCACGGCCTTCACGCCCAAGAGGTCCACGAGCCGGCCCGGCGTGGCGACGATGAGGGTGGGGCGCTCGCGCAGCGCATCCACCTGAGCGTTCATGTCCTCGCCGCCGACGATGAGGACGGGCAGGACGCCCAGGGGCTCGCCGAAGAAGCGGGCCTGCTCCTCCACCTGCTGCGCCAGCTCGCGCGTGGGCGTGAGGATGAGGCCCCGCGTGCCCTTCTCGCCCGCGAAGCGTTCAATCATGGGGAGCAGGTAGGCGGCCGTCTTGCCGGTGCCGGTGGCCGCGCAGCCAATGACGTCGCGGCCGGACAGCGCGGGCGGGATGGCCTGCGCCTGGATGGGCGTGGGGGCACCGAAGCGGGCACGCTTCACCGCACCCAGCGTTTCGGGAGACAGGCCCAGGGACTTGAAGGAAGCACTCATGCCCCACGCCTCCCACGTTTCGGGCCAGGGAGGGAAGGGGGATTGCAGGGCATGAGTGCCCGGGCCTCGGCTTTCAGCCCGCGTTCAGCGCCGCGCCATGGTGGCGCAGGTGGTCCTCCATGAACGTGGAGACGAAGTAGTAGCCGTGGTCGTACCCCTCCTGCATGCGCAGGGTGAGGGGCTGGCCCGCCGCCTCGCAGGCCTCCTTCAGGAAGTGCGGGTGCAGCTGGTCCGGCAGGAACTTGTCCTTCGTCCCCTGGTCCACCAGCAGCGCGGGCAGGCGCCGGCCGGCCTTCAGGAGCTCCGTGGCGTCGTACTCGCGCCACGTCGCCTCATCCGGCCCCAGGTAGCCGCCAAAGGCCTTCTTGCCCCAGGGGCTGCGGATGGGAGCCCCGATGGGCGCGAACGCGGACACGGACCTGTACCGGCCCGGGTCGCGCAGCGCCGTGACCAGCGCGCCGTGCCCGCCCATGGAGTGCCCGAAGATGCCCTCGCGGTCCATGCGCGCGGGGAAGTGCGCACCGATGATGCCGGGCAGCTCCTTCGTGATGTACGTGCCCATGCGGTAGCGCGCCTTCCACGGCTCCTGGGTGGCGTCCAGGTAGAAGCCCGCGCCGGTGCCGAAGTCCCAGTCCGCGTCCTCGCCCGGGATGCCCGCGCCGCGAGGACTGGTGTCCGGCGCCACGAGCATCAGCCCCAGCTGTGCCGCCACGCGCTGCGCGCCGCCCTTGATGGCGAACGTCTCCTCCGTGCAGGTGAGGCCCGCCAGGTAATACAGCACGGGCACCTTGCCGTGCTTCGCCTGGGGCGGGGTGTAGACGCTGAAGCGCATCTCACCGCCGCACGCCTCGGACGGGTGCTTCCAGAAGGACTGCGTCCCCCCGAAGCACGCGTGCTCGCTGACGAGCGTGGGAGCCACGGCGCTCATGCGTACTTCACCACGCTGCGGATGGACTTGCCTTCGTGCATCAGGTCGAAGCCGTGGTTGATCTCCTCCAGCTTCAGCGTGTGCGTGATCAGCGGGTCCACCTGGATCTTCCCGTCCATGTACCAGTCGACAATCTTCGGCACGTCCGTGCGGCCGCGCGCGCCGCCGAACGCGCTGCCCTTCCACACGCGGCCCGTGACGAGCTGGAACGGACGGGTGCTGATCTCCTGACCCGCGCCCGCCACGCCGATGATGATGCTCTCGCCCCAGCCGCGGTGGCAGCACTCCAGGGCCTGGCGCATCGTCTTCACGTTGCCGATGCACTCGAAGCTGTAGTCCGCGCCGCCGCCGGTGAGGTTGACGAGGTAGGGGACGAGGTCTCCCTCCACCTCCTTCGGGTTCACGAAGTGCGTCATCCCGAACTTCTCCGCGATCTCCTTGCGCGCGGGGTTCAGGTCCACGCCGACGATCATGTCGGCGCCCACCATGCGCGCGGCCTGCACGACGTTGAGGCCGATGCCGCCCAGACCGAAGACGACGACCTTCGCGCCGGCCTCCACCTTCGCGGTGTAGACGACGGCGCCCACGCCGGTGGTGACGCCGCAGCCGATGTAGCAGACCTTCTCGAACGGGGCGTCCTCGCGGATCTTCGCCACGGCGATCTCCGGCAGCACCGTGTAGTTCGCGAACGTGGAGCAGCCCATGTAGTGGTGGATCATCTGCTTGCCCAGGCGGAAGCGGCTGGTGCCATCCGGCATCAGGCCCTTGCCCTGCGTGGCGCGGATGGCCGTGCACAGGTTCGTCTTCTGGGACAGGCACGACTTACAGCCGCGGCACTCCGGCGTGTAGAGCGGGATGACGTGGTCGCCCTTCTTCACGCTGGTGACGCCCGGGCCCACGTCCACGACGATGCCCGCGCCCTCGTGGCCGAAGATGGCGGGGAACAGGCCCTCCGGGTCCGCGCCGGAGCGGGTGAACTCGTCGGTGTGGCACAGGCCGGTGGCCTTCAGCTCGATCAGCACCTCGCCCGCCTTGGGGCCCTCCAGGTGCACGGTTTCGATGCTCAGGGGCTTGCCGGCCTCGAAGGCGACGGCGGCGCGGACGTCCATGGTGGGGCTCCTGTGAGTGGGGAAGGAAGACTCCCCACTGTAGAGGCCACGCACCGCGTCGTCCGTGAAAAGAACCAGCCCGACCCATCAGGGCCCGCTACTAGACGGAGATGAGGCCCTTGCGGATGCCCTCGGTGACGGCCTCCACGCGGTTCGTCACTTCGAGTTTCCGGTAGATGTGCTCCAGGTGCGTGCGGATGGTCGCCTTGGACAGCGACAGCAGCCGGGCCGCCTCGCTGTTGGACACGCCCTTGGCGATGAGCTGGAGGATCTCCCGCTCCCGGTCCGACAGCGGCTTGAGCAGCGGCTCGTGCGCGGACGCTTCATCACTGGCTGGCGCGGACTCCGTCACGGGCAAGGGTTCGGTGGGCACGGGCGCGGTGTCCGGCTCCACGCGGAAGTGGCGCAACAGGCGGCGCGCCAGGTTCGGCTGGATGACCGTGCCGCCCGCGCGCACCTCCTTGATGGCCTCGACGATCTTGTCCACCGTGGCGCCCTTGAGCAGGTAGCCGGACGCGCCCGCCTTCACGGCTTCGAGGACTTTGTCCTCCTCGTCGAAGATGGTGAAGATCAGGATCTCCACCTTCGGGAAGCGCGCCTTCACCTCTCGCGTGACGTCGATGCCGCTCATGCGCGGCAGTCCCAGATCCAGCAGCAGCACGTCCGGCTGCTCGCGCTCCACCTCCACCAACGCGGCCTCGCCCGACAGCGCGGTGCCCACGATGTCGATGTCCGGGTGGCCTTCGAAGAGGCGCAGCTGGTTCTTCAAGATCTTGGTCTGGTCCTCCACGACGAACACGCGGATGGGGAGGGC
>NZ_RAWL01000048.1:0-31206 GCF_003668885.1 Corallococcus sp. AB049A
CGGGTGGAGGGACCGGTGCTCCCTCCAGTGAGGCGGGCGAGCCCGGGGCGCCCGCACCTTCGGGCGGCATCTTCGGGCCCGGCTCGGTAGTCGCGGGGCTTCAGGATCGCATCGAGGTGCAGCGCCATGGTCCGCTGGAGGAGCGGCGGGTGGCTCGCGCGAAGCAGGATGCTCGCAAGCTGGCGTCGCTGATGAAGACGCTGGACCTGGGCGGAGACGCAGCGTGCAAGAGCACGCTGGACGCGCTCTGCGAACAGCTGTGCGAGGCCCAGAAGGTCGTCGCGCAGGCGGTGCCTCCGCCGGGCCGCCCTGTCGGCGCGCTGTCCGAGTCGCAGGAGATCCTCGCCCGCCAGCTTCGGAATCTGCAGAAGCGGCAGGCGGAGGCCCTGGCCGCGCTGGAGGAGGCGCTGGCCCCCTGCGCGGACGAGGACCCCACCGTGCACGCGGTCCGGCTGGACCGGATGGTCACGTTCCTGGATGCCTTCGTGAACAGCCTCATCCAGGAGGCGCGGGATCAGCTGGTCCTCTTGAAGGGCAGCGAGGCGCTGAACCGGGCGGACCTCGCCTTTGGCGCGGAGGCGGGCGTGGCGCGTCCCCTGGGCGTGGCGGCGTCCGGCACGGACAGCCTCTATCTGCTGCCGTTGACGGATGCGTCCGGGCTCACGTCGCAGGAGCCTCCGGTGCGGCCAGGAGACTGGTTCGTGCTCGCCGAGGACGTGGAGCGGCTGGGCCCCGGCGGCGCGAAGGGCACGGAGCGGATCTACCGCGAGGCGCTGCGTGTGCTGCGCGTCCGATTGGAGGTTCCGCCCGGTCAGCGCACGCCGATGACGCAGGTGACGTTCCAGCCGCCGCTGTCGCGCGCGTACGCCTTGGACGGCGTGGTGCTGCTGGGCAACAACACGCTCGTCAGCGAGGGCTCCACGGTGGAGGAGGTCGCCGTGCCCGCGTGGGACTTGCGCACGGCGCCGCTGCTGCATGGGCCGGTGACGTGGCTGCGAGACCCGAGCCGCGCGGGAGGCCGCCGGCCGGAGGTGTCCCTGACGGTGGGGGGACGTGCGTGGCATCCGGTGGACTCGCTGCTGGATGCCGCTCCAGATGAGCTGGCCTTCGCGGTGGAGTCCCTACCGGCCGGTGCCGCGCGGCTGCGCTTCGGCGGCGAGGACCACGGTTCAGCGTTGCCCCTGGGCGCGGAGGTGCGGGTCCGCTACCGGGTGGGGCGGGGGACCGATGGGAACCGGGCCGCGCTGCGGCTGCTGGCAATGGCGACCCCGCATCCCTGCGTGGAGAAGACCTTCAATCCGCTGCCGCTGAGTGGTGGGACGGATCCGGAGGCACCCGGGCTGGCGCGCGTGCGGGGGCCCGCGACGGTGGGCGCGATGGACCGGGCGGTGTCGCTATCGGACGTGCTGGCGTTGACGCGGGTGTTCGACGGCGTGCACCGCGCGAACGTGTTCCGGGATGGCGTGCGTCGCCGTTCGTTGAAGGTGGTGGTGGCGGGGCCGGAGGGAACGGCACTGGGGACGTCCGACCTGGAGGCGCTGCACGCGCATCTGGCGGCGAGGGTCGCGCCGGGAGTGGAGCTGCACCTGACCAACCGGCAGCGCGTGGACGTACGGCTGCGGGTGCTGCTGCGCGTGGTGAAGGGCGCGGATCCGGTCGCGGTGCTCCAGGAGACGCGCCTGCGGCTGGGCGTGGACCGGGACCCGGAGCGCGAGCTGGGGCTGTTGGATCCGGACCGGGTGGAGCTGGGACAGGACCTGCAGTTGTCGGACGTCTACGGGGCGCTCGCGGGGATCAGCGGGCTGCGCTCGGTGGTGGTGCAGCGGCTGCATCGTGAAGGCACTCCGCCGTCCCTCTTCGAGCGCATCGCCACCGCTCCTGGAGAGCTGCTCGCATGGGCCCCGTCGTCCGGCGAAAGCGACGGCGTCGCGCTCACCTACGAGGAGGCCCAGGACCTATGAGCCCCGCGTCAATGCGCTTGGCCGGTCGTCGTCCCATGCCCTGGCGCGTCAGCCTTCGTGGCTGGGGGATGCCTCCGCTTCGGCTGGGCTTCGGAAACCTGTCCGACTGTCGGACAGGTTCTGGCCGTGTGGCGCCGGAGGGGGACGACAGCTGCTGCACCCGCGAGGTGCTGCGTCCATGAGTCTTCCTTCTCAACGGTTGATCCAGCTGCTGCCCGGCCTCTACTCGGCTCGGGATTCCACGATCGTGGACCAGCCGTTCCTCAAGCTGCTTGCCGTGCTGGGCATGGAGCTGGATGCGTTCGGCGGCGCGGTGGAACAGCTCTGGGATGATCACTTCGTGGAGCGCGCGGAGGCCCAGGCACTGCCGCTGCTCGCGGAACTCATGGGGGCTCGGTTGCTCACCGACGACCCTCGCGTGCAGCGTGGCGTGGTGGCTCGCGCGGTGGCGTGGCGCCGGCGGAAGGGCACGCTTGCGTCGCTGGAGGAGGTGCTCTCCGTCACCAGCCTCTGGGACGCGGAGGTGGATGAGTCCTTCCGCTCGCTGCTGGAGACCCAGGACCTCAATGACCTGCTGCCGTGGCGCGGTCGCAGCGCGGTGTTGTGGGATCCCATCGGCCTCGCGGATCCGCTCACCCGCCGCTCACCCGGCATCGAGCGTCCTCGTGACGGCGTCCCGGAGCGGACCCCGCTCATTGGCGTTGCTCCAGGAGAGACACTGGATCAGGCCCTGCGCCGGCTGGGGAGCGCGGATGCGGGCCGTGTCGCCGCTTCGCCTCGCACGCTGGACCTGCTCGGCTGGGCGCGTCCGGATGTCGCGCTCATCCGCACGGCTCGCCTGACGCCCGTGGAGTTGGAGGAGGTCGCTCCTTCCACCGTGCATGCCCTGCCCAACGGCTACCGGGGCTTTCGCGTGGATCCACTGGACCGCGATGGCCCCCTGGTCTGGCTCAAGTCGCTGGAGCGCGCGGACCTCACCGGTGGCCTCACCGCCCGCCATGAACCCGCGCCTCCGTCGCTTGTCACCGGACGCACGGCGGCGATGCTGCTCACCCCCACCTCGCTGGCGGAAGACGCCGATGCCGCTGAACGCGCGGGTGCCATCACCGTGTCCGTCGATGGCATTCCGTTGGTTGGACCGGAAGCCCTGCCGCTTCTTCGCGGGCCCCTGCCCACCGCGCCCGTGGGGCCCGCTCCCACGCTCCGGTTCGCGGACCGGGGCCGGCCTTCGCCTGGCGACTCGTGGCGGCTGACGCTGCTCGCTGCTCGGGAGAACTCGGACACGGTGCTGCTGTCCACGGAGCTGGTCGCGGATGCTCTGAACACCGTCACGGTCAGTCCCGAAGCGAACCAGCTCCTGGGCGGCACCACCGCGGCGCTGCTCGTTGAGCGATTGAGCGGCGAGCCGCGCCTTCGCGATGTGGACGGATCGTGGCGTACGCTCACCGTGGGCCTGCGCCAGGGACCGCCTCGCAGCAATGCCGTCCGCGTGGAGCTGGCGGGTGCGCCATGGGTCGCCCGCATCGAGCAACACCTCGCGGATGGCAGCCTGCGCCTGGCCCGCTTCGATGCGAGCGCCGACGGTGCACCCTGGCAGGTCGTGGAGCTGGGCGGCGCGCTGCCTCCGGATGGTCCGGGCATGTCCCTGGCTGTCGCCGGAGATTCGCTGTTGCTGGTGGCTCCGGACGGCACAGGGAAGCTCGGTGTGTGGTCGGTCACGGGCCTGGACACCGCGACGCCGACGGGAGCGCGGCTGGACACGTCGAGTCCTCGCCAGCCCGCCGCACGTCTGGCCCCCAGCCTTTGCGTGCGTGGCGGCCGGCTCTTCGTCTTCGGCGGTGACCTGGGCGGTGCTCCCACCGGAGACCTCTGGTCGCTGCCAGTTACGGGCGGGCCGTGGCGGCCCCATGCGGTTCGGAACCGTCAGGAGCGCAAGGCCGCGACGCTGCTGAGCACGCCGCAGGGACTGGTGCTCCTGGGGGGCGAGGCCGTGACCGGTGAGCTGGCCGTGCCGGTGATGTCCTGCGACCCGGCGTCCGCGAGTCCGGCGTGGCGTCCGCTGGCCCCACTGCCCATCGCCGCGAACCTGCCCGGCGTGCTCGTGGCGACGACCACCAGCGAGGGTGTGGAGGCGCTGGTCTGGGCGGACACGACGCGTCCGTGCCGGATGACGCTCAAAGCAGGTGAGGGCGCGTGGGTCGCGGGACCGCTGGAGTCCGCCGGGACGAACCCTCCGGTTCCGGGGGAAGCGCTGTACGCGGACGGACGCGTGCTCGTCGTGGAGCCTGCGCCGCTGCCCGCGTCGGAGGTTGTCTTCTCGCTGGGCGGGCGCGGCTATCTGGCCTTCCTGCCGGCGCTGGCGCTGCTTCCGGATGAACTCCTGCGCTTCAACGTCGCCAACGACGGCGCCGTGTTCATCGAGCCTCGCGAAGGCCAGCCTCTGCCGCTCGACTCCCGGCCCGGTGGCGCGTACCACTCGCGGGATGCCTCCGTCGCGGGTGGCGCCCGGCGCTATTCGGTGCCCGGGCGGCTGCGGCGCCATCCATTCAAGCTGCGTCAGCGAAGCCTGGGCCCGTGGACGGCGCTTGCTCCGAGCATCGCCTCCGGCATCGTCGCGGTGGATCCGCGCCTGGGCCGCGTCGTGCTCCAGGACGACGCGCCCGTGGGTCGTGTCACGGTCTCCACCCGGATAGGGCGGGGGGCCTCGATTGGCGCGGGACTGCTGCCTCCGGACCGCCGTCCTCCCGCCGCGTGGGCCGAGCCGGACTTCCCGTTCATCGACCCACCGGACCGACCTGGAGACCGCTCCAACACGGGCCTCCCTGTCACCGCGTGGATCTCCCCGGAGCGCGCGGGCGGAGTGCTGGCGGCTGGTGGTCAGGAGCGGCCCATCGTCTCGACCGTCGCACAAGGGATTCAATCCGGCGCGACTTCGGTGCAGGCGGCTGGTGCTCTGGCTCGGCCCGGTGGCTCGACTGTCGCGGGAAGACCCGATTCCGGAGTGCTGCCGGCTGAAGGCCAGGCGCGGCGCGGCCCCTTGGGCGTCACCGCCGGCGTGCCCCCACCGCAGACAGCAGGGGGCCCGGGGCAGCCCGTTGTCCCGAACATCGGAGAAGGGGCTCCCTCCATCTCGCCTCCGGTGCTGGGGATCATCGGTTCTCCGCGCCTGGCTCCGGAGCGCCTGTCCCAGGGGCTGGACGCGGGGCTGTCCCTCTTCGCCGCGGACACGGGCGCGGTGCCTTGCATCGGCGCGGATGAGCATGGCCTTTCGCTGGCGCTCTACCCGGGCTTCGGTGGCAGCTCGGCCACCCGCGTGTGGCTCGCGGGGCTTTGGCTCACGGGGCGGCTGGACCTGGTGCTCGCTCGGGGGCAGGCGGACCTGCGTTGGTGCAACCTGGGCGCTCCCGGACAGGTGGGCCTGTGGATGCCCGGCGGTGGGCACCAGGACATCAGCGCCCGGCGCTCCCTGCCTCCCGCCGACGTGGAGCTGCGCCTCTACGGCTGCATGGTGGGCATCATCGAGCTGCCACCCTGGGTGCACCTCATCGCCGCGGGCTGCACCTTCGACGCGGGAGACCGCGACGCCGTCGCCATCCGCGCGGCGGGCGCGAGCGTGCGCCTGCGGCACTGCACCGTGCTGGGCGCCATGGAGGCGGGCGTGCTGGAGGCGTCCTCCTGCGCCTTCGCGGGCGAGGTGCGCACGGACCGGCCGGACCTGGGCTGGCTGCGCTACTGCCTCCACGCTCGCGGCGGACAACCTCCGGTGTCGCACCAGTCGCGGGTGCACACCGTGTCCTTCCAGTCGAACCGGCAGACGGACCCGGGCTACCTCGTCCTGGCCGACAACAACGGCCCCGACGCGCTCCACGCCTCCGAGCGCGGCGGAGTCCCCGGCGCCCACGGCGAACGCTCCGACCACGAGCGCGAACTGTACGAGCGCACCGACGACAGCATGCCCATTGGCATCACGCCCTTCCACGCCGACCGCAGCCAGGACGACCTCATGCGGATGAGCCGACCATGACCGTGAAAGCGTACACCTCCAGATCCCGCTTCGACGAAGCGAGGCGATTCTCCGGCGTCTACCAGCAGATGGGGCGCATGAGCCTCGACGCCGACTGGAACGAGGAGGTGCGGCTGCGCACCGTGGACGCGCGCCGCCGCTCCGCCGACGTCGCCGAGGGCTCACCCGATGACGGCTTCCGTATCGTCGACACGTACCTCGTGGACCCCATCCGCAACGTGCTCGGCTGGACGGGGCAGGGACTGCCCGCGGACGACGAGCGCACCATCCCGCGCGAGCTGCGCCTGGACCGCTACGACACGGAGACGCTGCCCTTCGTGGTGCGCAGCCGGGGCCACATCGCGCTGCGCCGCACGCTGCCCGTGCCGTTGGACCTCACGGCCGTGTTGCGCTCGGACGGCACCCCCTTCACCGCCTCCGCGCTCGTCATCGGCCTGCGCTTCGAGCGGCCACCCACCGATGATGAGTTCATCGACCTGCGGGTGGTCGTCAGCGACACGGACGGCAACGAGACAGTCCTCCCCACCGGCCTGGGCCAGCGCCCCACGGGCTGGAACGACGTGCGCATCCCCGTCTCCGCGTTCGCGACCGTGGACCCGTCCAAGCTGCGCGCCTGGGGCGTGCTGGGCCTGCCTCCCGTGGCGCGCACATGGGTGAGCGCGCTGCGCGTGGAGGACGCGGCGCTGGGCGCGGATGTCGTCATCCGAGGCGGTGACGGGACGCTGCCGGGCGCGGGCCGCATGCTGCTCGACGGTGTGCGCGTCTTCCTGGAGCAGGACCTGCGCTACTCCGCGCAGCCGGACCTGCCAGAGGCACCTCCGCTGGCGGCGCTGCCCACGGACGGCTCCCGACATCACTTCCTCTTCCTCGACTGCTGGGAGCAGACCACCACCCAGTACGACGACACGTTCCTGGAGGAGCCCGCGCTGGACGGGCAGGACACCACCGTGCGCCTGCGGCTCGTCACCCAGGTGCGCGCGCTCCAGGGCCTGTCAGCCACCGACGCGGAAGACCTGCCCACGCCCACCAGCGGCGCGCGCCTCACCACCAACATCCCCCAGGGCGCGCTGCCGGACCGCTTCCCACCGGAGCCGGTGGATCCGTGCCGCGACCGCTGCCTGTCCACGCAGAACGCCTCCACGGGCGAGGGCTACACGGGCACCGACAACCTCCACTTCCGCGTGGAGTTCTTCCGGGGCGGCGCGCGGCCCGTGGTGCTGTGGTCGCGCGACAACGGCTCCACGGTGCTGCCCCTCACCGCGCCCGCGGCGGCGGATGCGATGACGCTCCAGGTCTCCCCCGCGAGCGCCGCGAAGCTTCGCGCGGGAGACCTCGTCGTCATCGAGGACCGCGTCACCCGGCTCCAGCCGGAGGGCCCATCCCTGCCAGTGCTGCGCAGGCTGCGAGGCGTCCAGACGGACACAGGCAAGCTGGAGCTGGCGGACGCGAGCGCCGTGCTCACCACCGACCCCGTGCCCCTGCCCGTGGGCGGCACGCTGGGCCGGGCCTTCAGCCCCGAGCAGGGCGCGGTGGTGCGGCGCTGGGACGGCGGCGATCTGCTGGTGCCCAACGTCCGCTACCGCTTCGACGACGGCATCACGCTGGCCTTCGCCAACACGGAAGGCCGCGCGACGGAATACTGGTCCTTCACCGTGCGGGTGCGCGCGGCGGACGGCGCGGCTCGCGGCGAGGTGGAGCAGCTCACGGACGCGCCCGTGCACGGGCCCGTGCACCACTGCGTGCCACTGGCCCGCGTGACCGGCGGAGCCGTACGCGCGTTCGAGGACCTGCGTCCGCGCTACCTGCCGCTCGCCCAGGTGCGCGACCGGCTGGTGGAGCTCTCCGAGCGCGTCATCGGCCCGGGCGTCTTCACGGTGGTGGTGGGCGACGGCGTGCGCAGCTTCGGCGACGTGGACCAGGACCTGCTCGAAGGCATCACCGGCGACGAGGCGCTTCAAGCCGCGGTGGACAGCCTGGGCGGGCAGGGCGGCTCCATCTTCGTGCGCGCCGGCCGCTACAAGCTGGAGCACCCGGTGCTCCTGCGCAACCTGTCCTCCGTGCACCTCCTGGGCGACGGCGAGGCCACGGAGCTGCGCACCCAGGGCTCCGGCGGCGCCTTCTTCGTGGACCGCTGCGGCCTGGACGGAGACCTGCGCATCGAGGACTTCAAACTCGTGGAGGCCCCCTTCGAGGACGTGGTCATCGGCGGCGGTCTCCAGCCCACGGTGAAGGCCGTGAAGAAGAGCGTGGCCATGACGAACGGCCAGCGCTTCGTGCCGCTGGTGGAGGTGGACGACGACCGCGTGCTGGAAGAGGACGACGTGAAGCACCCGTCCGCCGAAGCCGACTTCGTGGACGTCGTCACCAACCGCATCAAGATCCTCGTCCCCGGTCAGGGCCGCGCGGCGGGCTCCGTGGTGGCCACGCTGGTGCAACTGCGCAAGCTGCAACGCCAGCACCCGGGCCAGCCCCTGGAGGACGTGCCGGAGGCGAAGCCGCTGCTGGACGCGCTGGCGACGCTGCCTCACGGCGTGGTGACGCTGGCGGACTCCAGCGGCGTGACGCTGCGCCGCTGCCTCATCCAGGCGAACCAGGCCGGCTCGGAAGCGACGGGCGTGCTGGTGACGGGCACGTGCGCGCGCATCGTCATCGATGAGAACCGCGTCGGCGCGGCCACGGGCATCGCGGTGGCGCCATACGCCCCGTACCTCGCGGAGCGCTTCCTCGCGGCCTTCCCTCGCGCGGGCCTCTTCGTGGACTCGCTGGCCATCACCAACAACCGCCTCCAGCCGCTGGGAGACGCGACCACCGGCATCCACGTCGCGGATGGAAGGCTGGCGGGCGTGGAGGTGCGCGGCAACCGCATCCAGGGCTTCCACGTGGGCATCCTGGTGCAGGACCTGGCGGAAGGGGGACTCGCGGGGCCGGTGGACCGCGTGGTGGTGGCGGACAATCAAATCCTCGGCTGCGCGGCCGTGGGCATCCAGGTCGCGGGCGACGGCGTGGACGTCGTGGGGAACGAGATCCGCAACGCCGCGTCGGACGGCCTGTTCCAGGTGGGCATCCAGCTGGCGGGTAGGGCGCTGCGCGTGCGCGAGTCGTGGATCTCCCTGCCGGCCGTGCCCGCCGCGTCGGTGCTGGGCGTGGTGGCGGGCATCGTCGTGGGGGACGGCCTGGATGACGGCGCATCCAACGGCCGTCCCGCCTCGGACGTGGAGGTGGTGGACAACCGCATCGAAGGCGACGGCGAGTCCACGCCGGGCTTCGGCATCCTGCTGGGCGGCCCCCAGCCCGTCTTCGACGTGCGCATCCGGGGCAACGTGGTGCGCGCGCTGGGGGACGCGGCCGTGCGCGTCTGGGGCACGGGCGGCGCGGTGGGGCGCCTGCGCGTGGAGGAGAACCGCTTCGAACAGGTGGCGCTCGCGGACGTGCCGTCGCAGGAGGACACCACGCAGGCGCTGTCCCTCCTGGACCCGGGCCTGGAGGCCGTATTGAGCGCGGACGCGCGGGCCCGGCCCCGGCCGCTGGTGGAGGCGCTGCTCGCCAACGCCACGACCCGCGTGCGCGCTCCCCTGGACGCGGCGCTGCGCTGGTTGGAGCGGCTGACGCTCCGGGGCGCGGTGGTGCTCGCGGGCGTGGACGAGGCGCAGGTGCGCGGCAACCGGCTGCTCCAGGTGGGACGCACGGACGCCTACGCCGCGCCTGGCCTCCCGGACGCGGAGGTGCGCGCGGCGGGCATCGCCGTCGTATCTGGCTCCGGCATCACCGTGGAGGACAACGAGGTGGACGGTGTCCACGCGCCGGTGGCGCGGACCCAGCCGCAGCCGCCGCCAGGGCCGGTGAAGCTGCCTCCCATCACAGTGGTGCTACAGCAACTCAGTGTCACCAGCACCACCGTCCGCCCGGAGCGCGCGGACGTGCACGGCGCCGTGGTGGGCATGTACGCCACGGTGTTGCGGTACACGGGCGCGAACGTGGACGGACGCCAGAAGATCGGCCGGGGCCTGTACGGCCCGCTCGATACCGTGGTGACGGAGCTGGGGGACGTGGGGACCGTGCCCGACTCCATCCTCAGCGCCCTGGCGAACGACGTGGCGGAGCTGCGCACCGCCCAGGGCTTCAATGACCACACCCAGACCTCGCACGCGGTGCGCTCATCGCTGGCTCGCGCGTCCAGCTTCACCGCGCCGGACCCCGTGTCCCAGCAGGCGTGGGACATGGTGGCGCAGTTCGACCTGGCCACCGTGTCCGGCAAGGCGGCCGTGGCAAGCGTGGCGGACCGCATCAAGGGCGCCTTCGACTCGCTGGTGCAGGGGCTGCCCTCCGACACGCAGGACGGTCTGCTCAAGGCCCTGGCCCGCGTGCAGGGCGGACCGGACAACCTGACCGCGCTCGTCACCCTGGCCGCGGCGTTGAGCCAGGTGGCCCAGCTGCGCGAGGCGCAGGCGCAGCGCGCGCGGCTGCCCGTCATCGGCCAGGCGGTGGGGCCCAAGAAGACCATCATCGGCACCTTCGCCCAGGCCGCGCTGCAACAGCTGCCGCTCCAGCCGGGCACCCGGGGCGCGAAGGCCAACACGGACGTGCTCGTGCAGCTGCGCCAGTCCAAGGATGCCCTGACGGATCAGCTCCAGCAGCTCAACCCCGCGCTGGCCACGCAGGTGGAGGCGGATTACCGCGACGTGGAGCGCACCGGAGGCCAGGTGCAGCCGGTGGTGGACCGCATGCGCGCCACGCTCCAGCAGGTGCTGGGCTTCACCACCGGCGTCCTGCCCCCGACGGACGTCGCGCCGGAGGACGGCGAGCGCATCGCGGCGCAGGGGCTCACCGCCACCATTGGCCTGTACGCCACGAACCTGGACCGGCAGGCGGCGGGCCTCGTCGCCGAGTCCGAGGACACGGTGGAGAAGCAGCTGCGCGCCTTCGGCACCGCGGTGGGGCAGCTGGGCGAACTGGTGAGCGGCGACGCGGAGCTGTCCACGCTCTCGTTGCAGGCGCACCAGGCGGTGCTCAACGCCATCGCCCAGCCGCAGCAACGCATGGAGCAGGTGGCCATCGCGCGAGGACTCCTGGACCGCATCCGCGTGCAGACGCTGGACGTGCTCCCGGTGCCCATCCCCCTGCCGCCGGTGCCGGTGAAGGCGGAGCCGCTGGAGCGCTGGGTCTCCGCCCTGGGCGCGCTGGTGCTGGCGGTGCGCGGCCTGGCGCCGGGGCCGGTGCTCAAAGGCTCCCTGCAGCTCTACCTCTCCCAGTACGACCGCGTGCTGGACATCGTGGGCATCCAGGGGAAGTTCCGCACGCTGGCGCTCCAGCGCGTGAGCGACGCCATCACCGCGCTCACCAGCGGCAACGGCGGCGCGCCCGCGAGCCAGGCCCTGCACCTGCTGGTGGACGAGCCCGCCACCACCGCCGCGGAGGCCGTCCTCAAGTCCAGCGCGGTGACGGCGGAGCTGGACGCCGCCGCGGTCCTGCTGCGCGTCGCGGAGCAGGCCCTGGACCCGGCCGAGGACGATGCGTCGCGCGTCGCCCGGCTCCAGGAGTACCTGCGCCAGCGCGCGGACAAGGTCTCCGCGTCGCTCGTCGCCGTCGTCACCGGCATGCCGAAGCTGGACGGCATCCTGGACGTGCTGCGCAAGTCGCTGGAGCAGCTGGCGCGCGGCGAGGCCCCGGACCCCGGCGACCTCGTGGACCCCGTCTTCGACACCTTCCCATCGCCCGCGGACGGCCTGTTCGTGTCGGGCGTGCAGGGCCGCGTGCGGCTCTCGGGCAACACCGTGCGGGACACCGTCACGGGCATCACCGCCCTGGGGGCCGCGGGGCACCTGCTGACGGAGGCGCCCACCGACCCGGGCTCGCTGCTGGACGTGGAGGGCAACCGGCTGGAGGGCTGCGCCGTGGCGGGGCTGCGGCTCCTGCCGGACCTGTCCGTGACGGTGGTCTCCGGCAACCACCTCTTCGCGTGCGCGGGGCTGCCCACCGCGGGCGAGCCCGGCCTGGGCCAGGCGGTGGCCACCTTCGTGGGCTCCGGCGAGCTGGTGGTGAAGGGCAACGTCTTCCTGGAGAGCGGCAACGCGCTGCCGCAGGCGGTGCTCCACGAGGTGGCCATCGACTGGCGAGGCGAGACGGTGGTGCGAGGCAACACCGTGCGGCACGCGGGCGGGGGAGGCGGCGGCGCGGGCGTCCTCGTCGTCACGGACACGCTGCCCGTGGACCTGGTGGCGAAGCTGTCGCGCGTGCCGTTCCTCGCCACGGATCCGGTGCCCAAGCCGGGCACGGACGGCCGCAGTCTCTCAGGCAGGCCCACGCCGTCCGCCATCGCCACGCTCGCGCCGGTGCCTCGCGTGGAGGACCTGGTGCAGCTGGGCTCCCTGAAGCAGAAGTTCGCGACGGGGCCGGTGCTCAACCGCGCGCTCACGGTGACGGCCGCGGACTTCCCGCCCTCCGTGAGCGCCAGCGCGGCGGCCTCGCGCTACCTCACGGCGTCGGCGGCGCTGCCGCGGCCCCCGCTGGTGGACTTCCTGGGCAGGCCCATCCCCATCCTCCCGCGCCCCGTGGTGAAGGCGACGCGCGGCGTGCAGGTGGAGGGCAACGACGTCACCGCGCGCGGGCCCGCGCTGCTGCTGTTGGGCAACGGCGGCGCGGTCATCTCCGTCGCCATCTCCGGCAACGAGCTGCGCAGCGAGGGCGGCGTGGGCGCGGTGTACCTGCGACGCGCGGACTCCACCGTGTTCAGCGGCAACCGGTGCCAGTGCCTGGACGCGGTCAACGTCGTCGTCCTGCGCGTGGAGCGGGCGCCCGTGACGTTCACCGGCAACGTGGTGCTGGGCGCGGAGACGGTGACGCCGCCCCGGCCGGTGCTGCGCCCCCAGTGGACGATGCCCGCGGACAAGCTGACGCTCCAGATTCCCGTGGGCGGAGGCTCCACCCTGGGCGTGCCCCTGGACCAGCAGCTGCTGCTGGGCGGCCTCCAGCGCCGGCGCGACGTGGCGAGCGACGCCTTCTCCACGCTGCTCGCGGAGCTCGTCACCCAACCGGTGCCCCTCCCGCCCCAGGTGGGCATCCCCTCCAAGAGCGTGCTGGACGCCCCCACGATGCAGGATGTCCGCTCGAAGCTGCCCGCGAGCCTGGACGTGAACATCGCGGCACGGACGCTCTACGGCATCGCGGTGACGAAGGACGACTCACCCACGAGCGCCCTGCGGGACCTGGTGGACCGCGTCGCCATGCACGCGGACAGGCCCGAGGACGTGCAGGGCCAGGTGCGCTCCGTGCTCGCCGCGGCGGAGGGCGACCCGAAGAAGGCCCTCCAGCTGGTGGACAAGAGCGTGCTCGGCATCGACTCGGCGGCGGCCACGGTGAAGGAGAGCATCCTCAACGTCTCCGTGCTGCACGAGGTGCTGGCGGATTCGTTCTACACGGGCACCACCTCCGGCCCCAAGCCGGTGCAGGACGCGGGCATCGTGCCCCTCCCGCCGGAGCCGCCGCCGGATCCGTATGCCCACTCCGTCATCATCCTGGGCGGCTCGCGCGTGGCGGCCGTGGGCAACGCGACGACCTCCGGCGTGCACGTCCAGGAAGCCGACGCCGTGGTGGAGCTCAACCCGTAACGAGGACACCCCATGCCCGACCCCTTCGCCCTCAGCGGCCGCGTCGCCCTCCAGCGCACGTCGCTGCCCGAAGTGACCCTCTCCGCCACGCCGGACGCGTCCGACGCGAAGGCCGCGGCGCTGGAGAACCTGGCCGGCACGCGCGCGAAGCTGGACGTGGACGCCGCGGTGCTCCAGGCCCTGGACGTGCGCATCTCCCGCCTGCCGCCAGGGCCCGCCGTGCCCGTGACGCTCCAGGACCTGGTGCGCGCCGCGCGCCGCAGGCTCGCCTCCGAGCGCCAGCGCGACGTGGGCCTCTGGGTGGACACGCGCGCGAAGCTGGCCACGCGGCTGACGCAGAAGCTGGAGGAGTGATGCGCAAGCTGCTCGAAGCCAGCATGGGGCAGCGCTGCTACCTCTTCACCACGCTGGGCCACGTGTACGTGGGCCTGGTGGTGGAGCTCATCGACGACGTCGTCCACCTCACCGGGCCGGACGGCGCCACACCCGTCTACATCAACCTGTCGGACGTCTCCGGCGTGCGTCAGTACGACGAGGAAGACGACCTGGGGAGCGCGCGATGATTGAACACCTGCTGCAGCAGCTCATCGAACGCACGGAGAACCGCTACTTCGGCAAGTACCGGGGCTATGTCACCAACGTGTCGGATCCGCTCAACCTGGGGCGCATCCAGTGCGTGGTGCCGCGCCTGATGGGGGACGTGGCCACCGGCTGGGCCATGCCGTGCACGCCGTACGCGGGGCCGGACCAGGGCCTCTTCGTGGTGCCGGACGTGGGCGCGGGCGTCTGGGTGGAGTTCGAGGGCGGAGACCTGTCCCAGCCCATCTGGAGCGGCATGTGGTGGGGGCAGCCGGCGCTCGCGGACCTGGGCCAGCCGGACTCCACCGCGCGCGTGGCCCCGGACACCAGCGAGGTTCCCAAGCACGACTACCCGCCCCAGTCCGCGGTGCCGGGCGTGCGGATGCTCAAGTCCGCCACGGGCCACTACATCGTCCTGGATGACCGGCCGGACTCCGCGCGCGTGGAGATCCACGACCGGCAGGGCAACCGCGTCATCCTCTCCTCGGAAGGGTTGGACCGGCTCATCAGCAACGAGCGCACGGTGAACGAGGGCAACCGCTCCGCGGAGGTGGACGGCGACGACCGCCTGGAGGTCGCGGGCAAGCAGGACGAGACGGTGGACGGCGACCACACCCGCGACGTGGGCGGGAACGTGTCCCTGCATGTGACGGGGTCGCTGACGGAGAAGGTGGACGTGGCGGGGTACTCGCGCAAGGTGGGGGACAGCGGCCTGAAGGAGATCGTGGGCGGCCCGCGCGAGGACCGCATCCAGGGCAGCCACACGCGCATCATCTCCGGCGCGTCGCAGGAGACGGCGGTGGGCGGCTATGGCCTCACGTCCGGTGGCAACGTGAACCTGGCCGCGGGCAAGGCGGTGAAGGTGGCCGCGGCGATGCCGGACCTGCCGGGCCCCTCCCTCAACGCGGTCTCCATCGACGCGCTGGCGGGCAACGTGTCCATCAACACGATGCTGGGCGTGTGCCAGGTGGGCGGCCTCTCCGCCATCTCGCCCATGGTGCTGGGGGACGGGCTGGCCATCCACTTCACGATGCTGGCGCAGATCCTCAAGGCGGTGAACCCGATGACGGTGGCCGCGTACGGGCCGCTGCTGGACGTCTGGGCCTCGATGACGCCGATGCTGGACTGGTCCTACTTCGGCTTCGTCAAGCGCATGCCGGTGGGGTGACGCGATGAAGGCTCCCGACTGGAAGCCGCTGGAGGCGTCCGTGCTGCGCGAGCGGCTGGAGGAGGTGAAGGCCCTGCTGCTCCAGGCGGCGGCGGTGGGCGTGGCCCAGGACGCCGAGCGGCTGGAGCGCCTCATGGAACTGGAGAAACGCACCCGGGAGGACGCGCGTGGCCGAGTTCAACGACGCCGCTATCGCTGAACTCCACGGCGCGCTGGAGGCCTGCTGCGAGGACCTGGCCAAGGCGCTGGAGGAGGCGGAAGGCACGGACGCCGAGGGCGCCGAGGCGGGAGCCGTGCCCGCGTGGCGGCCGCTGGCGGTGGGCGTGCCGCCGGGGGTGGAGCAGCTGGTGAGCATCGTCAAGCCGCCGCTCAAGATCATCATCGCGGTGCTCCAGTTCGTGCAGGCGCTGCTCCAGGCGCTGGCGTCCATCCTCCTGGGGCTGCCGGATCCGTTCCGGGCGCTCATCCTCGCGGCCTACGGGCTGCTCAAGGACATCATCGACGACCTGCTCAACGCGGGCGCGTACCTCTACGCGGACGCGCCGGGCATCGGGCCCACGGAGACGAACCTGGCGGAGACGGGCTTCATCCCGAACATCCCCAAGGACTTCAAGGCGGGCTTCGCGCTGGAGCGCCCGCCCGTGACGCCGGACGGCTTCGCGCGCTGGGCGGGGCGGTTCGTCGCGTCGTTCGATGACCCCGGGGACGACTCACGCCCGACGGTGACGGACGGCGCGCCGGTGCAGGCGGTGTTCATCGTGATGGCGGCGCCGTCGCTGGATGGGCTCCGGCAGGCGCTGTACCTCCTGGGCAAGCTGCTCAACATCAGCGCGTTCAAGAAGGCGTTCGAGAAGTACCCCAAGGGCTCGCTGGACCCGCGCCGCAGCCGGGTGCGCGGCAGGTCGGTGAAGCCGGACTGGAAGTCCGCGCGCATGCGCGACCTGTTCCCGGACCTGGAGAAGCTGCTCATCCTCCCGGAGGCGCTGAGGGCCCTGCTCCTGTCGGTGGACAACCTGGCCACGCTCCTGAGGAGCCTCGCGGCCGCGATGCAGGACAAGGTGCAGGTGTTGATGAAGCTGGCGCAGGCGGTGCAGGCCATCATCGACCTTTTGAACGCGCTCAAGTCCTCGGGCATGTACGCGCTGCCGGTGTCCACGACGGGCGGCGTGGCGGGGCTGAAGGAGGCCTTCCTCACGGCGGCGAACCGGCCGCCGGGCGGCTACGTGGGAGGCATCTGCCTGCTGGCGGCGGGACCCAACCTGGCGAAGGCCGCGATGCTCTGGGAGCTGCTGGGCCTGTCCGCCGCGATGGACCTCGCGTCGGGTGAGCTCACGCTCCAGGACGTGAAGAAGGCGTTGGCGGAGAGCGAGGCCGGGCAGGTGCTGGAGGCGAGCACGGACGAGGTGAAGGACGCCTGGGGCAACCTGAAGACGACGGCCCAGAAGCAGGCGGACAAGTTCGTGAACGCGGTGGAGAAGGCGCCCGAACGGTTCGTGAAGGCAGTGGGCCGCACACCGGAGGAGCTGAAGGCCGCCGCCGAGCGCAGCCGCTCCACGCTGGTGGAGGTGTTGGATCAGTCGAAGGAGCACGTGGAGGAGCAGAAGGAGATCCTGGAGGGGATGCTGTCCACGAAGCACGCCCAGCGCCGGGGAGCGCGGTCGCTGGCGTTGGGGCTCGGAGGGCCCGGCGCGTCCGAGCGTCCAGCGAGCCCGCAGCCGCCGGCACCGGACCCGTCGAAGAAAGGAAGCGGCCCGTGAGTGCGGTGACGCGCCTGAGCGCGGAGCTGGACGGGTGGCAGGCGGCCTGGAAGCAGCTGGAGGCGTTCCTGGACCGCATGGACGGCGTGGCGGATCAGGACGCGCCGAACGTCCAGACGGTGTGCGCGCTGCTGCCCGTGTTCAACGTCATCGAGCGGGCCCGCCGTCGCGCGGTCGGCATCGCGCTGGCACCGGCCCTGGCCGCGGCGCCCCGGGGGGAAGGGCTGCCGTCGGTGTCCGTGGGTTCGCTGGTGGGGACGGAGAGCCGCCTGCCGGGAGTGGAGGAGCTGGAGTTCGCGGTGGGCACCATCGGCGCGGACGGGGACGGAAAGCTCACGGGGGCGGCGTCGCTCGCGGGCACGGTGACGCTGTTCGCGTTCCGGGACGAAAAGCACGGCGGCGAGGTGGCGGTGCGCGTGCCCACGTATGACTTCGGTCCGCTGGCGGCGAGCGGCACGGTGGACGACGCCATCGACGCGGGCCTCTTCACCACGGACCAGCGGAAGGATGCGGCGGAGAGCGGCGTCGCGGAGCTGGGGACGTGGACGGGCCTGCGCGGTACGAGGCGGGCGGAGCTGAAGACGACGTCGGAGACGGTGTCGCTCAGCAGCGTGCTGGACGGGCTGAGCGTCTCGTCCGCATCCAGTGCCTTCGACCCGGTGGCGTCGGGGGCCACGGCTCGACAGGCCGAGTGCCTGTCGGACCGGAACGCGCTGCTCCAGGCCAAGGCCACCCTGGAGGAACAGGGGGCGGCCCCGGAGTTGACGGATGCGCTCCAGCGCGCGGCGGATTCACTGCAAGCGTCGGCGACGGACTACGGCGCGGTGGCCACGGCGCTCCAGCCGCCACGCACCGTGATTGCGTCCGTGACGGGGCTGGCGTCGCTGAAGACCACGCTGCGGCGAGCGGATTCCCCCGGCATCCCCGGACAGCTGTCCAACGAGCTGACGACGTTGGACATCGAGGCGGGGAAGGGAATGGATGAAGCAGTCGCGGCGCGGCTGGCGTATCCGGATGGTTCGCTGCGGATGCTCCGGACGCTGGAGTGGTCGCTGCGCTTCCACTGGGTGTTCCGCCAGAGGTGGTTCGACGCGCGCAACCGGGCCGCGCTGACGCCCATGTTGAAGCAGGTGTTGAAGCCGTTCTGCGACAGCCTGACGCGGGTGCTCGCGGGACAGTCCACGGGGATACCGCTGGTGGGGCCGGTGGTGCTCGTGAAGGACGCACTCACGCAGGCGACCACGTTGTCCGTGACGCCCACGGTGGACCTGGGACAGGTGCAGCCAGGTCACGTGGCGCACGTGGGAGGAGACCGGCCCACGCTGGCGCTGGTGTTGGGCTGGGACGTGAAGCCCGGGGAGAAGCGGCTGCGCATCGCGCCGTTGAACGTCTCCGTCGCGACGGACGCGAAGCTGCCGGGAGTCGCGGGAATGGTGCGGAGTGGGTCGTCCGTGGACGGGAGCGCCGTGTCGGTGTCGACACAGGAGCTGCTGGACGGGCACTCGGCGGCGGGACCGCAAGCGGACGGCGTGGTGCAGGAGGTCATCGCCCTGGGCGGGAAGCTGAACCTGATCCTGGGACAGGGCGGAGGTGCGCTGGGGCTGGTGCCTCCGGCGGTGGCTACGCCGTACGCGGGACAGACGTTCAAGCTGTTGCCGCCCGTGGAGGTGGGAGCGACGCGGCTGTTCCTGGACGGCATCCCGCCGGCGAGCACGTCCGGGCAGGTGGCGAGGCCGGGGGAGCTGCTGCTCGTGCGCGGAGCGGACGACGAAGGCACGTGGTGGCAGGGAGTGGCCACTGTCGACACCGTGGACGTGCGCACAGGAGCAGCGGCCCGAGCGGACGACGAGGTGACGACGCCCACGCCGCTGTGCTGCGAGGACGATGAAGAGGTCGTGGTCATCACGCTGCGCGACCTTCAGTTGCCGAAGTCACTGGTGCGAGGCGTGACGCTGCGGCGCGACTTCAAGGGCTTCGGAGGCCCGAGCCTCGCCACGGGAGTGATGCTGCCCATCGAGCTGGATCCGGGCACGGCGAACATCACGGAGCAGGACGGCGGCGTGACGAAGACGGTGCTGAGGGACCCGGAGCTGAGGGCCGCGACCACGGTCCTCAAGTCCTGGCTGGGAGTGCCGACATGAGCGAAGCAAGAGACGACGTCTTCGCGGTGGCCGCGCTGCTCGCGGAGCTGGACCGGGTGCTCCATCCCCTGGAGCGGGGAGAGCGCGGAGACTTCAAGGTGGATCCGCCGCTGCCGCCGTCCCTGCCAACGCCAGGAACCCAGAGGCGGGCAGGGGAGCCAGGCCGCACGGTGAAGACCCCGTCCGGCTTCAGAGCCATGTTGCCGCAGACCCAGCGCGAAGTGACACCCGCGGAGCACAGGCTGCCCGTTCAGGCCGCCGTGATGCCCGCAGTGATTGAAACCGTCGCGCCCGTTCGCCGTCGTGTCCCGCGACCCGAAGGCTCGCCGGTACGGAAGGAGAAGGAGCCACCGGAGCCCCGCTCATCGGTCGTCGAAGTCGTTGAGGACCATCCGCGCCCCGCGCCCGTGGTTCTCACGGTCGCCGACGCTCCAGACCGCACTCGGAAGGTTACGGAGGCACGACCGGGCCGTCCTCGAGTCCAGGCCCTCCAGGCTCCTTCCCAGGAAGACACCACGGCGCCCCCCGTGAAGGCGGAGGCTCCTGTCTCCGCCTCTGTTGGCGAAACACAGGTGGAAGCACCCCACGTACCAAGAAAGCGGACGCCGCGGCCTGCCGTGGAGAGAAGCACTGAACGCCCAAGGGTCAGCGCAAGGGTCCCTGAGTCCCCCACGCGCCGCCATCGCATCGCGCGCGCCATCCCACTCCAGGCTCTTCCCATGGAGTCTGGGGCGCCGCCTGCTCAGGTCACGCCACGGAGCAGGTCACGCCGCGCCCCGGAGCACCCACAGGCACCGGAGCCACGAAAGCCCGCCCCGTTCCAGGATGCGTTCGGACCACCTCGTCATGACCGACGGGGCCGACCCGATGCGGTGACAGCTCCGCCTCCCACCGCACAGGCCGAAGAGTTCACCCGAACGCCAGCAGGAACCGTGCGGCGCCCCACACCCGGGCCGGTGCACATCGAAGTGAAGACGTTGCTTCCTCCACCGAGAGCCGAAGCCCCGCCCCAACAGGAAGCACAGGCTGAAGAACTCCTCTGGACAGAGGAGTCACCGGACTACGAACTGGAAACCAGCGAGCGAGCGTTCTTCATGAACGGCCGTCGCATCACGGCGCAGGACGCGAAGGCGCTCCAGCAAGCGGAACAGCGGCTGCGGCTCAGGATGGCCGGCCGTGCGCTGTGGCGGAGGCGGGGATGAGCGCTCTTCCACCCAAGCAGCGGTTGGGGCACCTGCTGCGTTCCCTCTCGAAACACCTCCCGGGCCAGCTCGACGGCCTGTTGGAGAACGCAAGGTTCAACGACGGCGCCGCCGCGCTTCAACGGCTGACGGAACCCGCGCACGTGGAGAACGCCCTGGCGCGCATGTCACCCGAAGAGGCCGGCTGGCTCGCGGACCAGCTCACCGAGCGTTGGTCATGGATCGCCGGCGTCCAGCTGGATCCCGAAGTGGCCATCGTCGTGCCGGAGGAAATCTGGGTGGGCTCGGAGCCCATTCGACTGCCGTTGTCGCTCGCGGCGGTGGGATTGGATGAAGGCTTCGAAGCCGTCTGGGAAGGAGCTGTGCTCCCGGGGCCGCCGTCGTCCAAGGCCACGCTCCACGCGAAACCACCCGAAGGCCATGCCCCCGGAGTCGCCCGCATCCGCGCCCAGGTCCGCGCGAGCGTGAAGGGCCAGCGCTGCGTCCTCATCGCGCAGGCGCAGGTCGCGCTGCGGAGGCCATCGGTCGTGGTGAGCGATGACCGGCGCAGGCTGCTGGCCCAGGATCAAACGGGACGCCCGGCGGTGGGTTGCCGCCTGGAGATCGGCCCGGAAGTGCACCGCACCGGCCCGGGAGGCCTGGTGGAACTGGAAGTCCCAGCACCGCCCGGCGTGTCGCTCAAGCTGGAAGGAATCCCCGCCGGCCGCATTCCAGGAGGCAATCCATGAAGACGATGACGCCCCAGACGCGGAAGCCACCCGAACGCAAACCCGCGATGAACAAAGCCATCGCGCCCTCGCAGCAGCCCAAGGCCGACCGCCCCCGCGCTCAACTGGGAGCCGCGGCCACGGGGCCCTCGATGAAGGCCGCGGCCGGAGGCAGCTTCAAGGCGAAGAGCGCGCCCCGGACTCTATCGAACCCCAAGGTCCGGATGCCGAAGAAGTAGCGCTAGGGAACCAGCACCCACCGCACGGCCGCTGCATGGGCCGCCGCCACCTCTCGGCGCAAGGAGCACAACGGCTGCTCCCGCCCGCCACACAGCAGGCTTCCCCGAGCCCACTGCGGAAGCAAAGCCACGAGCTTCTCCACGCCCCAGGGCGAAGCCCGCGAAGCGCCGTCGTCCCGCATGGAATTGCCCCACGGGAACAGCCGCCCATCCGGTCCACGGGCCGCCATCTCCCATTCGTCACTGGAGGGCAGCCGCAGCTCCACGCCTTCAATGCGCGACAGCGCCGAGCAAACCTGCTCGGCCTCCGCGAAGGAGCAGGGCACAGGCTCCTCCGCGTCCGCTCCGGCCGTGCCCACAGGCCCCTGTGAAGCCGCCAGTGCCCAGGCCGCCGCGGCCCGGCTCACGGGCACACGCGCCACGAAGAACCCCGGTGACTTCACCTGCCGCAGCGTCGGTCCCGTCCCCAGCCAGTGCTCCACCGGTGGCACCCACCGCGCCTCCAACCCGGAACGACGCAGCCGGTAGGTGCCCTCCCGCTCCACCACTGCTTCAGGCAGTCCCACTGGACGAGGCCCCGGGTCCACCGGCGTCGAAAGCGAATACAGCAGCAGCGTCGGGTCATCCCTCACGTCCGCGGGCCCGGACAGCGCGCGCAGCAGCGGCTCCATCCGCTCGCGCTTCGGCGGCAGCGGCCGGCCCGAGAGCACCTGGACCACCAGGTCCCGCAGGTTCGAATAGAACCGCCGGTCCCTCGGGTCCGCACCCTCCCGGGTCGACGTGGGCATCCGCGCCGCTTGCAGCGCCGGCAACACCGCCCGCGCTTGAAGCCGAGCCGCCGCCATCACCGCCGTCACCCGGACCTCCGCGTCCGCGTCCACCAGCGCGGAGTTCAGCACCGCGTCGATGTCTGGATTGGACGCCGCGTAATCATGGATGAGCCAGCGCAACACCTGCCGCCGGTGCTCCTCACCCGGCAGATGCGCGAACAGCACGGACCGGTCCGGATGCGCCTCCTTCTCCGCCTTCAGCCGCTCGAACGCCTCCTCCGTCCCATCCGGCACCAGCGACGCGAGCACGCGCTCCGCCGTCCGCGACACGCTGAACTCCGGATGGAAGCGCAGCGCCGCCACGCGCTCCATCGACGAGCGCTCGCGCAGCGTCTCCGTCGCGAGCAGCCCCAGCAGCACCTTCTTCGTCTCCGCCGACGCCAGCCATGCGGCGACGTCCGCCGCATCCGCCACCGGCACCTCCTTGCGCACCGTGGCCCACGCCTCCACAGCCTCCCGCCCCGTGAAGCCAAGCACTCTCAAGTGGAGCACCGGGTTGAACGAGTAGTGGATCGTCGTGTCGGCCAGACCCTTCACGTACGTCGCAAGCTCCGGCTCGCCCGGGATGAGCGGAGGCGTCTGGCTCTCGGACTGGAGGAACCAGCCGCGCGCCGACAGCAGCCGGTCCATCCGCTCGAAGGAAAGCTCCGGCAGGACGACGAGGGTAGGGGAGCGCATCAGGCCGGCTTCACTCGCGCGTGCAGCGATTCACCCACCCGCGCCACCGGCCGCCCCTCCACGCCCACGAAGTACGCGCGCGCCGCCCAGAGCAGGTCGCTCCACGATGCCCGCTCCGCGGCCTTGTTCTTCGGAAACCCCTCCACGAAGGACTCCCACGCGGGCCGCACCGCTTCGGACGGCGCCCCGGTCGTCATCGCCGTCGCCAGGTAGCGCACGAAGCCCTGGACGTTGAAGCCGAACTGCTCCCCGGGCGTCAGCGTCGCCGGAAGCTCCCCACCTCCCACCAGCTTCGCCGCCAGCGCCGGCTCACCCAGGCACAGCGCCACCAGTCCACAGCGATAGAGCAACAGGTCGTCCTGCTTCTTCGCCGACGCCGCGATGGCCTCCAGCCAGGCCTTCGCGGCCGAGGCCTCCACCAGCCCCTGAGCGGCCCCGCACACCTCCGCCGCGTTCACGAAGGACAGCACCTGGATGGCGACGCGCGGCGGATCCACCGAATCAAAGGCTCGCCCGGCCTGTCCCAGCGCGGGCTCGCACAGTGGCACCAGGGGCTCCGCCGCCGAGCGGGCCTCCCCGGCCCCCGTCAGGACCACGAGCGACGCCAGCACGTCCGCCAGCGTCCGCAGGTGCGTCACCGGGGTGTTCGGCTTCGCCAGCGCCATCGCACTGAAGCGCTTCATGAGTTCCCGCGCGTGGGCATCCTCGCCCCACTCGGAGGAGAAGAGTCCGGCCCACGTACCCGGAGCGCTGTTCGAGGACCCGGCCATGTCATCCCTCACGAAGGCTTGCGCTGCCGGAAGATGGCCATGTGGTGGTTCCACCGGGCACGGTACGCATCCTTGACGGGCGCGGCGGCACGCTGCAATTGCTCGAGGAGGCCACCGTCCTCCGCCTCCTTGCGCAGCTTCGGGATGAACTTCAGCTCCATCTTCAGGCTCGCGTCCTTGTCGTGCTGGAGCAGCCGCCGGTTGAGGGCCTCCCAGGCGTCGAAGTCGAACTCCCGCGCCAGCTTCAACAGCGTGTCGACTTCCGCCTCGGTCCGCGTGAACTGCTCCAGGTATCGCGCCACCGTCCTGTAGGCCTTCTTCTCCTCGGGCGCCCCCGCGTGCGTGAGCAGCATCCCCTTCGCGATGCCCACGTTCAGCTCCGGAATGGCCAGCAGCGGGGCATCACAGAAGGGGCACGCGGAAGGCTCCGGGTGGACGTCCGCCTGTCCGTCCTTCATCTCCATCCGGTTCTGGACGGTGAAGGTGGAGCCACACACGAAGCAGGTGACGGGAGCGGAGGGAAGAACACGCATGGCGATACCTCATCATGGGGGAGGCCATTGGGCAGGCAAGAGATCGATGACGCGGCGGCCGAAGCTCTCCGCGTCCGCTTCAATGGGTTGCCGGAAGTAGAGGGGATTGCCGGGGCCATGGTAGTGGCCGCCAGACCCGGGGAGGTTCCGCCACCACCGGCGTGCGAACGGGTGCGACTGGCGGCCCAGCGAGAACTGGTAGGCCTGATACGCCTGATAGTAGTGCCGTGCTTCGTGGATGGCGGTCCCCACGGCGTCGCCCACATTGTGGTTCTGGTTGATGACGATGAAGCCTCGCGGGTGCGTGGGGGAGAGGTGGCCCTGCGGCGTCGTCGTGAAGTTCCATTTCATCCCGCCATAGTTGTGCATGGGCAGGCTCTGGATCTGGACAATGGGGCGACGGGACGCGGGGACGCCCATCGCATCCAGCGTGGCATTCACCGCGCGGCGCAGGGCCCGCAGACGGGCCGGCGGGGACAGCGCGTTGTAGACGGCGGGATCCAGCGTCGGGATCTTCTCCAGCCGCGCCTGGAGGTCGCGCATCTGCACCAGCTCGAAGGGCTTGAACCGCCGGCTGCGCCAGCTGGTCGACACGGTGATGTCGAAGTCCCCCCAGCCCAGGATGTTGCCGGTGGGGCCAATCGTGCGCACGCGCTGCGCGGCCTCGAACGGTTCGACAATCCGGGCAATCTTCCCCGGCCCCACGCTCGGGTCCAGGCTGTGGATGAGCGACTTCAGCTCCGCGGGGTCGATGTTGTACCGCGCCAGCAGGCCCGGCTTTCGCTTCGTGCCCTGGAGGGCCTTCTCCGTCGCCTCCAACGCCCTCATCGTGGACTTGACGCGGCCCTTGTGCAGCTCCGCCTTGAAGGTCGTCATCAAGGCTTCGATTTCGAGCCGCGCCGCCTCTCCCTCGGGAATGGCGGCGTGCACCAGGGACAGCTTGCGCCACACATCCGCGATGCGCTCGACGCGGCCCACCAGGTCCCGGCCCGGCGCGGGCATGGGCGTCTTGGGCCCCACGCGCAGCTCGATGGAGATGTCCCACTCGTCGATGGCGTTGGCCAGGGCCTCCAGGTGCGCGGGCCCCAGGCCGTGCGCCTTCGCCCAGGCCATGTCGCCCAGCTTCTCGCGCAGCTCGGCCAGGTTCTGGCGGAGGTTCTCTCCCACCGCCGTGAACTTCTCCAGCACCGGGGCCTTGCCGCCGCCCTTCACCTCCACGATGTGCAACTTCGCGAGCTTCGGATCCGCGGCGTGGTCGAACTCGACGATGATCTCATCGAAGCCGCTGCCCTGCGCTTCGCCCAGCGGCTTGAAGTCCAGTCGCCGGAACCGCTCCGTCGGGCCCATCCGGTCGCCGAGCAGCGCCTCCGTGAACTTCCTGGACTGCTGCTTCTCCAGCGCGTCACCGGCCTTGCTGGTGAGGCTGCCGCGCACCTCCCAGCGGTTGCCGGGGCGCTTGGACATGATGAGCTGGAGGTATTCCTTCTCCCCGCTCGCGCGCGTCACCTCCACCAGCTTGTAGTAGCGGCGCTCCGAGGTGCCGGGTTTGATCTCCAACCACGCGGGGCCGACCTGCGCCACGCTGTCACCCTTGCCCAGCTTCAGCGTGGTGCGCGCGCGCTGCGCCTCGGTGAACACCTGGCGTTCCGCGTCCCGGATGTAGGGATCGTCCTCCAGCGGCCGCGTCTTCGAGAACGGCCCCACCTCCGGATGGTCGGCGTGCAGCACGGTGTTGGGCCACACGTCGTTGGGCCGGCCTGGCTGGCGGATGATGGGCTCCGTGTCCGTCACGGTGAGCTCCAGGACCTTCTGCTTCCCGCCCCCGGGCTTCTTGGCCACCGGCGGCTTCGCCTCCGGAACGACCGCCTCCGGTGGCTTCGCCGGAGGGAGCTCCATCTCCAGCTGCTTGGGCGTCGGAACCTCCGGCGCGGGTGGCTTCGCCGGACCGAATTCCATCTCCAGCTGCTTCGTCTCCGGAGCACCGGGAAGGTCCTTCTTGCTGAACAGCCGCGGCGGTTCGTTCAGGTACTGCGGCTTCGAGCGCACGCCCTGGCCGAACTCCGCCAGCTCCACCGGCGTGAACGCATCCACCTCCTTCATGCGCTGGCGCAGGTTCTCCAGCGTCCTCTTGCCCCGCCGGATGCGGCGCGCCGCCTCCTCCGGCTCCAGCGTCACGCCGCGCTTTGCCTCCAATGAGGCCAGCAGCGACTCCTGCGCGTCGATCTCCAGCACCAGCTTCTTGCGGTAGAGCTCGAACTGCTTCTCGATGGGCAGCTGGTCCCAGTGCCGCAGCGCCCGTTCATCCAGGGCCTTGACCAGATCGCGCGTGGCCTTGTCGTGGCGCTGGAGCAGGTGCAGGCCCTCCTCGCCCAGCTCGGACAGGTCCGCGCCCGCCTTGACGAGGATGGTGGGCTTGCCCCGCCGGAACATCGTGACGGCCTGCGCGGACTTGCTCCCGGTGACGGACTCGAAGTCCGCCTCGGAGAGCAGCTCGATGGGCGTGTTCGCGAAGGCCTTTCGCTGCGCGGGAGGGATGTGCTCCAGCAGCTCCTTGCGCATCGCGCGCTGGAGCTGCTTCTGGTCGAAGTCGCCCGACATCTGCTTGAGCAGGCCTTCGTCGAACTCGCGCAGGAACTCCTTCATGTTCCCGGCGGGGTTCTCCGCCTTCCACTTCTTGAAGAGGGTCAGCCGCTCCTTCGGCGTGCCCCGGAAGTGGAGCAGGTCCTGGGTGCGCGGCGGCACGTGGGGCTTGGAGATGCCGCCCAGCGCGCCAAAGGCCCCGGCCATCACCGTGCCCGGCGCCGCCTGCATCGCGGTGCCCGCCAGCACGTTGAAGAGCGCGTTGCCGCCCTTGTAGTTCTCGTCGTTGAGGACGTTGCCCAGGAACGCGGAGGGCACGGACTGCGCCAGGCCCTCGGCGCCCTGGGCCAGGCCGTGCGCCGCGACGCGGGCCATCATCCCGCCTTCCTCCGCCATGCGCGCCAGGAACCCCAGCTTGAGCAGCTTGGAGCCCATGCCGGCGGTGGCCACGGAGGTGAGGACGTCCACGGCGCCCACGCCCGCGTCGGTGGCCGCCTCCTCCCAGCCGTAGGCGCTGCCCTTCATGGCGGCCTTGGTGAGCATCGTCACGGCGGCCGTCGCCACCGCCGCACCCACCAGCACCGGCGTGCTGGCCATGAACGCGCCGAACGCCGCCCAGAACCCCACGCCCACGGGCGGGGCGAAGATGCTGACGATGACGCCGATGATGATCACCACCGCGATGACCACCGCGGACAGGACCGTGATCAGCCGGTCGGTGATGAAGTCCACCTGCTCGCGGTGCATCTGCACCGACTCGTCGGCGTATTCGCCCTGGCGCTGCACGCGCTCGGACTTCTTCTCCCAGTCGTCCTGCCACTTGCGCAGCCCGTCGACGGTGTAGTTCTTGTCCCCGGGCTTGGGGCGCATCCGCTCGTGCTGCTCCAGCGCGGCCACCTCGGCGTCCAGGGCGGCCGCCTGGTCCACCACCAGCTGGTACTCCGAGGACGCCATGCCGTTGGTGGAGCGCGCCTCGAAGTGCACCCGGCGCCAGGCCCGGTCCGCCTTCTCGCGGGGCGTGACGGGCTCGCCGTAGTCCACCATGTCGAGGATGTCGAAGGCCTCGCGCCCGCTCAGCTCTTCCTCGATGCGCGCGCGGAAGCGCTCGAAGGGCGTGCGCGTGTCGCCAGGGTCGGCGGGGTGGTCCTTGGCCCACTCCTCGGCCATGGCTTGAATCTCCGCCTTCGTCTTGCCGGCGAAGACCTCCTTGAGCGCGTCCTCGTCCGTGCCCACGCCCTGCACGGCGTACTGAACGATCTCGGCGTCGGTGAGGTAGCCCTTCGCCAGCATCGCCGCGACGGCGTCCCGGTCCGCGCCGGACGTGTCCATCAGCACGGCCTGCTCGAATGAGGCCTGCAGGCGCGTGCCCTCCACGTAGGCGCTGTCGTACTCGGCGGCCAGCGCCTTCATGGTCGCGGGGGCGTTGGCCTGGGCCTGGGCCTTCGCCTTGACGTCCACCTCCTTGCGTTCCTTCGCGATGCGGGCCTGGACCTTCTCCGGGCTCCATTTGTCCAGGAACTCCAGCTCGCTGATGCGCCCCTTGCGGCGGTCCTCCTCCGTGAGCGGGCCCTCGCTGGCGGGCTTGACCTTCGCCTCGTCCAGAGCGCGCTCGATGTCCATCCGCTCCTGGATGTCCAGGTAGCCGTCGCGGCGCGCGTCGGCGATCTGCCGCTTGCCCTCGGCGGACATCGCGTCGCGGATGACCTTGTCGTCCGCGTAGAAGACGCTGGTGTGCTCGATGCGGATGCGCGCCGCATCCACCTGGAGCCCCTTGTCGTCGCGCAGGCCCTCGATGAGCTTGAGGTCCGCGCCCTGCATCTCGTCGTGGAACGCGGCGCTGAGCGCGCTCTCCCCGGCGGCGCGCTCGGTCCAGTCCTTGCCGTATTGCTTCTCATACGACGCGTCGATGGCCTGGTTGCGCTTGAGCAGCTCCGCGCGGAACGTCTGGGTGTCCCAGCCGTACTGCTGCGCGTCGGCCTCCGTCTCCTTGCGGATGCGGTCGTAGACGCCCTCCAGGGCCTTGCGGTCGGTGCCCAGGCCGAAGAACCAGCTTCCGCGCATGGCGCGGTCCATCTCGATGGCGCGCGCGTCCTCGGTGCGGCCCTCCACCAGGGCGTGCATCTCATCCACGTCGTGCGTCTTGATGGCGCCGCTGCGCAGCTCGTCGTCCATCTTGGTGACGAGGTCGCGGCCGTACTTCGCCTGGTAGGCCTTCTTGATGGCTTCAATCTGCTCCGGCGTCTTGCCGCGCAGCAGGGTGAGGATGGCGTCCTCGTCCGTCCCCCAGCCGGTCCCGAAGAACGTGCCCTCCATGGCGTCGTCCAGCTCCACGGCGGCGGCCTTGGCGGCGTTGCCGGAGAGCAGGGCCTCGGCCTTGTCCCATTCGTGCGTGGTGGTGCTGAAGAAGTCGTCCAGCTCGCTCTTGAGCCGCTCGCGCAGGTTCTCCCCGTGCTCCTTCTCATAGAGGACTTCGATGTAGTGCCCCTGCAGCGGGTTGAGGTTGGCGAGCGCGTCGAAGATCTTCTTCTCGTCCGTGCCCCACTGGTCCACGCCCTCCCAGACCTTGAGGGCGATGTTGCGCGCGCGGTTGCTGAAGAGGGGCTCCTGCTGATCGACGACGGTCTTCAGGCGCTCCAGGTCGGTGGAGGCCAGCAGCTCCTTCTCCAGCGCCTCCAGGAGCGGCTTGCGCCGCTGGCCGATGATGCGCACGGCCAGGCCCTCCGCCAGCGCCTGCACCGGGTCCTTGCCGCCCTTGCCGTAGTACGAGAGCAGGATGGCCTTCTGCTCTTCGCTGAGGGACGTGTTGCCCTTGAGGGTCTCCGCGTCCAGCTCCTCGCCCTGGCGCAGGCGCACCTCCGCGAGGAACAGCATGTTCTGGTCCAGCGACGTCTTGTTCTCCGCCGCCCGGGCGGTCTCCCACGCGCGGCTCTCGTCGTGGGCGGCGCCCAGCCAGTCGATGATCCACCCGAGCAGCCGGTCCCAGAACCCGCGCTCGTAGCCGAGCTGCTTCGCGTGCCAGTCGCGGATGACGTCGCGCGCCTCCCTGCCTGCGTCGCGCAGCTCCTGCTGGTAGCGCTCCACGCTCTGGTCGATGTCGCGCTTCGCCTTCGAGACGACGGCGCCAAGCTCCTTGCGGCGGTCGTCCAGCCACTTCTTCGTGGGCCGGTAGGCCTCCGTGGCGGCCTTGAGCTTCACCGGATCATCGCCAGCGTCCTTCTTGAGCTCCCACTCGTCCTGGAGGGCGGCCAGCTCGTAGGCGTGCAGCTGGTCGCTGGCGGCCTTCGCGAAGGCCTCCTTGAAGCGCTTGCCGTTCTGGTCGTACCGGACGACCCAGTTGCTCACCTTGGTGTCCACGGCGGCGATGAGCGCATCGCGCTTGCGGCGGGCCTCGGTCAGGTCGACGCCTCCCTTGATGGCGGCGGCCTTGGCCTCGGATTGCGCGTCGATGGAGGCGCGCATGCGCGCCAGCGAATCCGCGAAGGACTTGCCGCCTTCCTCCAGGCTCTTCTTCGCCTCCTCGTGGGCCTTGCTGAGCGAGCCGGTGGTGGCGGCGTGCGAGTCCACCAGCTGCTTGCGGCGGGCCTCCACCTTCGCGTCCAGGTCCTCCTTCTTGATCTGCGCGGCCTCCGCGACGCGCTGGAGCTCCGCGGCGAAGATGGGCCGCTCGGCGGCGACGAGCGCCACGCCCCAGGACGCATCCAGGCCGCCCGGGACATAGGCCTCGCGGGCCTTCTGGACGGAGGTGTCGGCGTACTTGTCCGGCGCCGCGAGCATCCGCGCCAGCACGTCGCCAATGTCCACGCGCGCGAAGTCCGGGACGTTGATGGGCGCGGGGGCGGCCTGTTCGAGGACGGTGATGCCCTTCGCGGGCTCCTTGGGTTGGACCTTCGCCTTCTTCTGCTTGTCGGCGGCGGCGGTGATCTTCTTCTGGAGGCGCGTCCAGTCCTTGAGCTTCTCCGGGTCGGTGGGCTTGGGGCCGCCGGGCTTGTAGACGATGTCCCCGAGCGGGCCCTTGATGAGCATGTGCCCGCCGTCGTCGCGCATGAGCTGCGCGCCGATCTCCGGCACGTGGCCCAGCGGGCTCTTCTGGAGGTCGGGGAGCTTCGCGTCCTTGACCTCCAGCTTCCGCTCGCACTTCGCGTCCACCAGCGAGGAGGCCTTTCCGGTGGGGTCGTCCGGGATGGCCGGAAGGTCCTTCGGCTGCTTCGCCGGGGTGATGGCCTTCTTGCCCTCGTCCTCCAGTTGCTTGAGGCGCGCGGCGCGGACCGCGTTGGGGTCCACGGCGGCCTGGATGATCTTGAACGTGTAGCGAGGCGCCGGAGGAAGCTTGGGCTCTGGAACATGCGCCGTGCTGCCGGCGACGCGGCCCTTCCACGCGGCGACCGGATCCGCGTCCGAGCCCATCGCGGGGGCGGCGGGGATGGGGCCTGCCG
>NZ_RAWL01000490.1:0-5959 GCF_003668885.1 Corallococcus sp. AB049A
GGGGTGAAGTCCTTCGTGTTGTCGAACTTCGGGGCCTCGTTGCCCAGCAGCACCTCGCGCTTGTGGCGCTCCTGGCCCTTGTCCATGGCCTTCACGCGCTGGAGGCCCGCGCGCACGCGCTCGTAGGTGACGTCGTTGGGGACGACGTCCAGGCGCAACAGGCCTTCGGACAGGTAGGCCGGCGGCTCGCGGTCGAAGGCCAGCTGGATGCGGGTGGAGGTGGCGCGTGAAATCAGCGCCTTCGCCGGCTCCTTCACCTCCGCGCGGCGGGGCAGCACCGCCACCAGGTCGCCGTTGGACAGGCGCGTGGGCAGCCTGCCCCGGTCCGCTCGGGCGAGCGTGAGGAGGATGCGGCCGCCCAGGCCCACCTCCTCCTCGACGGTCTCCAGGTCCAGCACGGACAGGCCCTGCTCCTCACGTTCGCGCAGGGAGAGCCCCTGCGCGAGCGCGGTCATGCGGGCCTTCTCGGCCTCGCGCTCCTGGGCGAGCAGCGAGCCGAGCTTGTCGAAGAACGAAACGTCACGGGCCATGCCCCAGGTCATGCCATCCCGGGGCGCCCGCCGTCACGGCCCGTGTGCCGGACTGTCCTCCCGTCCTAGTTGCAGGAGTACGTGTACGAGGACGGCGTGCTCCAGGTGCCGTCCGGGTTGATGTTGCGCACGGTGTAGCCGCTCGCCGGGTAGGCCGTCGTCCAGCAGTCGCGGGCGCGCACGTCGTTGCGCAGGGCGGTGCCCAGGTCCCAGTTGCCGCGGCGGCGCTGCTTCTCGTACGCGGCCACGCGGTCCACCGCCTCCACCCAGGTGGAGTCCGAAGCCAGGATGTCGCGGCGCTTCTCCAGGAACTTCTGGAGCCACGCGCTCTCCGTGATGCCGTTGTAGCCAATCACCGGCGCCACCTGGCCGCTGTTGCCCAGGGCCGTGTTGGCCTGACGGATGATGGCCTTCATGCCGTCGAAGCCGTGGTTGATGGACGCGTCGTAGAGCGCGGCCTTGGTGAGCGCCTGGGTGAGGCCCCACTTCGCGGCTTCGGTCATGGTGGGCGTGTAATAGAGCGCGTCGCTCACCTGGTCCTGGCACTGCTTGAAGTCCGCCTGCGTGGCGGCGGTGTTGAAGCTGGCCGCCCAGTCCGCCCTCCAGTTGCCCACCGCATCCAGCTCCGCCGTGGACGCCTGCGACTGGCCGGTGGACAGGAAGCGGTTGTTGATGACGGTGAGCGCGTTCCAGTACTTCGCCAGGCGGTTGCCATTTCCTTCCGTGCGCAGGGCCCGGTAGCACTGCACCACCTGGATGGCGTCACCCGTGCCGGTGCAGAAGCCCGCGCGCCCGTTGGTGTAGCCGCGCCCGTCCTGGATGTTCTCCGAATAGGCGTAGTCCAGCGTGGGCGTGTCGTTCTCCCAGATGCTCGTCAGCCCTTCGGCCACCTTCTTCTGGCTCGCGGTGAGGCCGCTGCCGCCCGGGGACGTGCCGCCGCAGCTGTCGGACTGGACCTTCACGTTGGCCGCGGTGAAGGACACGTTGGAGTTGGTGGAGTAGTTGAACGTGTAGGACGCGCTCACCGCCACCGTCAGCGACGACGTGCGCGTGAAGGTGCACGTCCGGCCGGACTGCGTATGCGTCCAGCCGGGTTGATCATCGTCACACGTCACGCCGGAAGGCACGTCCAGCGCGATGACCGGGTTGGCGATGGCCACCGTCCCCGTGTTCTTGAACACCAGCGTGCCCCAGTAGTCCGGACCGTTGTACGTGTTCGTCGTCACCGAGTGCGTGCACGCGCCCAGCGCCTGCGCGGCCTCGGCCAGCGCCGTCGCGTCCTCCGCCGCGCCGCAGCCCGTGGCCAGCGCCACCAGCCCCACCGTCATCCACGTCCGAAAACCTGTCATGTGCCTGCCCCACCTGGGAAAATTGATAGAGCAGGAATACTTGGATTCGCGGCGAACCGCCAGCGGCGCTCAGCCCGGCGCGTCCGGCAGTGGAAGCACGCGCCACAGCTGCGGCTTGTCGTACTGGGGCGGAATCATCCCCAGCGGCCAGCCCTCCGCCGTGAGCTCCACGTACTGGTACCCACGCCCCCCGAAGGGGATGCGGGTGCCGGTGCCGGGCAGCCCCACGCCGATGGCCGCGTGCGCGAGCGCGTCCGAGTAGAGCATCACGGCGTCCACGCCCACCTGCCGCAGCAGCATCAGCGCCAGCACGGCCTTGGAGTCACAGTCGCCGCGGTCCTGCGCGGGCACCAGCCCGGGTGGGACGATGCCGAAGGGCTCGTCTCCGGGCAGCTCGTAGCGGATGCGGCGCACGAAGCCGAGGATGAGCTCGGTGGCCTGCGCCGCGTCCAGGTCGCGCTCGCGGATGGAGGTGGCGAAGCGCTCACCCAGCACGCGCACCGGCTCCGCGTTGCTGCGCATCAGCTCCGCGTAGATGCAGCGCATGTCCGTGCCGCAGCCCGGCGGCGCCACGTAGGTGAAGCGCTCCGGGCCCATGGCGCGGTAGCGCAGCCGCACGCTGTAGTCGCGGTGCGCCTGCTCCAGCCCGCGCTCCAGGTCCTCCCCCAGGCCGTAGGCCACCTGCTGCCGCGCGGGCTCCATGCCCTCCACGCGCCAGTCATAGGCCTTCGCGCGCTCCGGGGGCGTGTCCTCCGGCACCAGCACGGCGCCCAGGTCCGTCCGCGCCTCCTGGGGGTCGGCCGGGGGGACCTCCACGCCCGGAGGACGCGGAGGCTCCGCGAGCCGGCCCGCCTTCCGGGCCACGACGACCTCCCAGCCGGCGAAGACGAGCAGCGCGCCCACCAGCACCAGCGACAGCAGCGTCTTCCACGAGCGCGCGACCATGGCGGTGGTTCAGGCGGGCGCGCGCAGCATGCCGGTGGGCAGCTGCGGGAAGGGGATGAGCCCGTTGAGCGCGGCCTGCAGGCCCGGCGCGGTGAGCAGCGCGATGACCAGCAGGAAGGCGCACAAGAGGAGCGCGGCGGCGATGTTGCCCTTGCGCACCTCCGCCAGCTCCTCGATGCCCGGCGTCATCTTGTCGAAGAGCCGCACGCCCAGGGCGAGCACCGCCACGCCCACCGCCAGCGACAGCCCCACGTGCACCATCGCCAGGGCCAGCAGCTGGAGCACCGAGCCCGCGGATACGGGCGGGTTCTGCACCGCCAGGTCCACCGCGTCACTGGTGGCCTTCAGCGCGTGCTGCACGAGCAGGCCCAGCGACACGAGGCTGGTCGCGTGCACCAGGCCCGCGGCGACGTTGCCCTGGCGCAGCTCCTCCACGGGGTGGCTGTCCAGCAGGCGGCTCAGACCGCGCATGCTCAGGCCAATGCCGAGCGCGGCCACGAGGCCGCCGAGAACGACCTTCACGAGTCCGACGGCGAAGAGGGTGAGGTCCATGGGGCGGAAGGGACTGTAGCGGAAGTCCCCCTCGCCGCCACGGCTCATGGCTCATCCGCGCGGCCGGCCATCCTTCACACGGCGGCTGAGCGTCCAGGCGAGGGCGAGCAGCGCCACCCAGCCCACCGCCGACGACGCGTCGCCGCCCACGGAGCAGCCCAGGCCCTGGCGCATGTCGCTCGTCGGGTCGTACTGCACGGTCACGTGGAAGTTGCAGAGCGCCGCGTTGCCGGCCGCGTCCATGGCGGTCACCTGCACGGCGTGCAGGCCCGGCGCCAGCGGCGTGCCCACGACGGGGCTGTAGGCGATTTGCGTCGCGGAGACGCTGTCCTCGGCCAGGGCCTCCGGGTACTCCGCGCGGGCGCCGGACATCACCGCGGTGGTGAGCGTCTGGTCCTCCGGGCAGGTGAGCGTGGGCGGGCGCGAGTCACGCACGCGGACCTGGATTTCGCAGGTGCTGCTGTTGCCGGCTTCGTCGGTGCTGACGACCTGCACGCGGGTGAGGCCCAGCGGGAACAGGTCCCCGGACGCGTGCGTGCTGGTGACGGTGACCTTGCTGGAGAGGCTGTCCACGGGCGTGAGGTCCGGCCAGGACGCGTGCGCGCCCTCGGGGCCTTCCGCCTCCACGCGGACCTCGTTCACCTTGCAGGCTTTGGAGGGCGCCTCGTTGTCGCGCACGGTGACGGGGAAGGAGCAGGTGCTCTGGTTGCCGGACATGTCCAGGGCCGTCACGTTCACCTGGGTGGTGCCCAGGGGCAGCGTGCTGCCGTTCTGCGGGCTGTAGGTGACGACCACGTAGTTCTGGCTCGTCTCATCCACGATGCCCAGCTTCGGGTAGTAGAAGGTGACGCCCCGGGCCGACTGCGCGCTCACGGTGAGCGCCGCCGGGCAGCTGTTCATCGCCGGCCCCGTCATGTCCAGCGACGTGAGCACCGTCGTGCAGTACGTGAGGCGGCCCTGCGCATCCCCGGCCTGGTAGGTGATGATGACGGGCTGGTGGAGCGGAAGCAGGTAGCCATCCACGAAGTTGTTCTTGAGCCACGCCCGCTCCGGCCCGGTCCGCAGCTCGGGCTGCAGCTTGAGGTTGAAGTAGTCGGTGCCCTCCGGACGGTTGGAGGGCACGTTCCGGGTGGCCGGGCACACGAAGGTCGGCGCCGCGTCATCCCGCTCCAGCCGCCACAGGGCGTTCGGCGTCCACGCGTCCCCGCCCACCGTCAGGAGCGCGCCCTGGAAGGGCACCAGCCCCGAGGGCGCGCTCGGGTTGCCAGACGGCAGCCGCGTCTGCCGGGTCGTGCCCGGGAGGGTCCCGTCCGTCATCCACAGCTCGTTCGCCCCCGCCGGCGTCGTCAGGATGAAGGCGAGCCCGCCCTCCCAGGCGGTGGCGCCACGGATGAACTCACGTCCCTGCGGCAGCGGGCTCGGAAGGCGCCGGGTGCCCTCCGGGGTGCCGTCCGTCACCCACAGCGAGTCCCCGGAGACCAGGTCCTGGCCCACGATGTAGAGCTGGCTGCCCACCGGGATGAGCTGCGCGCTGGTCCCTCCGAACGCCTGCCAGGACTGCTTCATCAGCGGCCGGGTGCCCGCCTCGGTGCCATCCGTGCGCCACAGCGCGATGCCCTCCGGCAGGCGCGTGAGGAAGAGCGCCCGGTCCCCCAGCGCGGTGAGGTTGAAGATGTGGTTGCCCGCGTCGGGGCGCGGAAACGCCGCGACGTGCACGGTGCCCTCCGCCGTGCCATCCGTCTTCCAGAGCGAGTGGCCCATCTGCTCGTGCTGGGCGGCGAAGTAGAGGGTGCTGCCCACGGCGGTGAGCTCCCGGGGGAAGGCGCTGGCCGGACCGGGCTGGAGGTCCCGCACCATCCAGGTGCCCGCCTCGGTGCCATCCGTGCGCCACAGCTCATCCCCCTGGGGGCCCAGCGCGCTGAAGAAGACGCTGTCCCCCGCGCGCACGAAGCCGCTGGTGAGCAGCGACGCGGGACCCGGGGCAATGTCCTTGACCGGCACGGTGCCCGCCTCGGTGCCGTCCGACTTCCAGAGGTCGAACTCCGACGTGCCCATGCCCGACGGCGCGAAGAGCACGACGTCCCCGAACGCGATGACCGGCGCCTGGGGCGACAGGCCGTAGGCCGGGCCAGGGCTGAGCTCGCGCGTGAGGTGCGTTCCCTCGCGCGTGCCGTCGCTCGTCCACAGCTCGCGCCCGGTGTCGTCCGTGGTCGCGGTGAAGAACAGGCGCTGCGACGTGGCGCGCAGCGAGTTCAGGTCGATGTGCATGGAGGGCGGCAGCCACTCCTGCAGCGACCGCGTGCCCGCCGTCGTGCCATCGGTCATCCACAGCTCGTTGACCGTCCCTCCGTCGGGCCGGCGCGCGCCAGAAAGGAAGTACAGGCGCCCGTTCAGCTCCACGGTCGAGTGCGACGTGAAGTACTGGGGAGCGAGGACCAGGTGGGGATCAGCGGCGGCGTCCGTCACCCGGCGCACCGTCATCGGATCCAGCGCCGCGGGGGCGCCCTGCGCGAACGCCGGGCCCGCGCCCACCACCAACGCCAACGCCGAAAGCCATGCACGACCGCTGACCGTCCCCATGCC
>NZ_RAWL01000491.1:0-5953 GCF_003668885.1 Corallococcus sp. AB049A
GGGCCGGAATGCTGGGGTCGGCGGCGGCGGTGCTCATGTCGCGTGATTCCTTCCGTAGATGATGCGCAGCCCCTCCAGGGTGAGGAACTCATCCACCTCCTGGATGGCCTTCGATTCACTGGCCACCAGCGGGGCCAGGCCCCCGGTGGCCACCACTTTCGCGGAGAAGCCCATCTCCGCCTCCATCCGCGCGCACATGCCGTCCACCAGGCTCACGTAGCCATAAACCAGGCCGGCCTGCATGGAGTGCACGGTGTTGCGGCCCACCACGTGCGTCGGGCGCGCGAACTCGACGCGAGGCAGCTTGGAGGCGTTCTGGAACAGGGCCTCCATGGAGATGTTGATGCCGGGGCAGATGGCGCCGCCCAGGTACTCGCCCTTGGGCGTGACGGCGTCCAGCGTCGTCGCGGTGCCGAAGTCCACCACGATGAGGCCGCGGCGGTGCTTCTCGTAGGCGGCGACGGCATTGACGATGCGGTCCGCGCCCACCTCGCGCGGGTTGTCGTAGAGGATGGGCATGCCCGTCTTCACGCCCGGGCCCACGAACATGGGGCGCGTCTTGAAGTAGCGCTCGCTCATCTTCTCCAGGATGAACTGGAGCGGCGGCACCACACTGGAGACGGCGACGGCCTTCACCTGGTTCGCATCGACGCCGCTCCACGCGAAGAGCTGGCGCACGAGGATGCCGTACTCGTCCGCGCTCCGGCGCGCGCTCGTCTCCAGGCGCCAGTGGTCCAGGAGCCGCCGGCCCTCGTACACGCCCAGGACGGTGTTGGTGTTGCCGACGTCGATGGCCAGGAGCATCAGGGGCGCACTCTAGCGCTGGGGCCGCAGCTGCTCCACGTCCCCCGCCAGCACGCGCTCCACGCGGCCGTCCGCCAGGCGCACCAGCAGGGCGCCCGTGGGGTCGATGTCCTCCGCGAACCCCTCCCAGTCCCCCCGGTCCGTCCGCACCCGGACGGGGACGCCCAACGTGCTGGAGAGCGCCTTCCACCGGGCGCGCACCGCGTCGAAGCCGGTGGCCAGGTACGTGTCCAGCCAGGTCTCCAGCCGGTTCCACAGGGCCGCCGTGAAGGGCGCGCGGGCCACGGGCCGCCCCAGCGCCAGGGCGAGCGACGTGGCCGTGGCGCGCAGCTCGTCGGGGAAGTGCTCCTCCCCGGCGTTGAGGTTCACCCCCACGCCCACGATGACGAAGTGCACGCGCTCGGGCTCGGCGGACAGCTCCGTGAGGATTCCGGCCACCTTGCGGCCGCCAATCTGCACGTCGTTGGGCCACTTGATGGCGGCGTCCGCGCCCGCCTCGCGCAGCGTCTCCGCCAGGGCCACGGCTGCCACCAGCGTGAGCTCCGGCGCGCGCTGCGGGGGCAATTCCGGCCGGAGGATGGCGGAGAAGTACAGGTTCAAATTCGGCGGGGACACCCAGGCGCGGCCCCGGCGGCCCTTGCCCGCTGTCTGCTGCTCGGCGGCCACCACGGTGCCGTGCACGGCGCCGTCCTGGGCCAGCCGGAAGGCCGCCGCGTTGGTGGAGCCGATGGTGTCGTGGTGGTGCAGCACGCGGCCCACCGCGCGCGTGGCGAGCAGCGGGTGGATTTCCAGCCCGGAGATCCGGTCCGGCCGGCCCACCAGCCGGTAGCCCTTCGCGGGCACGGCTTCGATGCGGTAGCCCTTCAGCCGCAGGGCCTCCACGTGCTTCCACACCGCCGTGCGCGACAGCCCCAGCCGGTTGGACAGCGCCTCACCGGAGATGAAGCCCTCCCCTCCTTCCGCGAGGAAGTTGAGGATGCGCGCGTCCTGCGAGAGCTCGTTCGTCGTCTCCACGGCTTTCAGTTCGCGGGAGCGGCCGGGGTGCTGGCTGCATCCGCCTTGTAGGAGATGAGCTCCAGCTCCGTCTGGGGCACGCGCTTGCCCTCGTGCTCCGTGGCCACGTCCACGCGGACCAGGCCCACGCCGGCGGCGAAGGTCATCGTGTTGACGAGCGTCGTCTGCGCGTCGACCTTGTTGCGGCCCTCCACGCTCACGCAGTTGGGGAAGGAGCCCGCGGGCACCTTGCAGGGGAAGCCCACCTGCACCAGCTGGTAGCGCTCCGTGGAGGACACGGACACGACGTTGTTCCAGCCGCGCCCGGCCTCCAGCGGGCCGCGCAGCAGGTAGCGCTTGGGGTCGCGCAGGCCGTAGGCGTCCACCGTCAGTTGGCCGCCCTGGTTGTCCACGAAGAAGCCGTCCTGCTCCTTGACGATCTCCACCGTGACGGGTTTGTCGTCGCGGCCGTCAATGCGGTACGTCCACGCGTTGCCCACGGCCAGCGGGTAGTACTGGGCAATGGACTCGGGCGAGGGGCGCGCGTCCGACTCCACGCGCTTCGCGCAGCCGGAGCCCACGAGGGAAGAGGCCAGGAGGGCCAGGCCCCCCACCATCGACAGCGATTGCTTCATCATGCGCTTAGGGGTCCGCGTGGCCCTGGCCACGCGCCTCCGCGGTTGCGTGGTTGCGTGATGCGTAGAGCGTGTCCAGCGCCTGCTGCGCGGCGGCCTGCACCGACGGCGTGTCGTGGCCCTGGGCCACGGTGTAGAGGTACGCCTCCGCCTCCGGGCCGCCAATCTCCCCCACGGCGAAGACGATCTCCTGCAGGAAGCCCGAGTCCTTGCCGCGCGCCAGGTCGATGAGCGCCGGCACCGCGCTCTTCGCCTTCATCTCCGCCAGCGCGCCAATGGTGCGGCGCACCTGATCCGCGTCGCTGGTGTCCTTGAGGCGTTCAATCAAGAGCGGCGCGGCGGCCGGGTGCTTGCGCTCGGCCAGCGTCCGCAGGGCGAACTCGCGGACGCGCGCGTCCGTGGCCTGGAGGTCCGCCACCAGCGCCTCGTCCGCGCGGTCCAGCGCGGCCAACTGCAGCACCGCGGACTCCGTCACCTGGCGCAGCACGCTCTCCAGCGCGGCGCGCATGGCCGTCCGCCGTCCGTCCGCCGAGTCCTCCTCCACCGCCGCCTCGCCCAGGCCGACGATTTCGTAGCGCTGGGGCGTGTTGCCGCCGAAGCGCTCCAGGGAGAGGTTGGCGCCCACCTCCGCGAAGCTGTGCGGGTTGCCGTCCTTCAGCACCTCGCGGGTGAAGGGCACCTCCAGCGACAGCCGCCAGGGACGGGCCTTCTTGGGGGCTTCGTCGCCCACCCGCTCGAAGCGGCCGGAGGTCTCCAGCGCGTCATCGAAGAGATCCCTCACGCCTTCCGGGCCGAAGCCCAGGAGGGCGTTGTCCCGCAGGGTGGCCCCGGCCAGCTCCACCGGCGCCACCGGATAGCGCGGGGCCTGCGAGCGGCAGGCCCCGAGGAACAGCACGCAGGAGGTAAGCAGCAGGGCCGGCTTCATGGCCCCCCCAGGCTAACACTCCCGCGTCCACCGCACCTGATTCCGTGCGGGGGATCAGCCTTCCTTGTTGCCCTCGGACGAGCCGTCCGTCCCAGGCGGCACCGGCGCTTCGTGCACCTCACGGGCCTCGCGGACCTCCACGGGCTGCGGGGCCGCTTCGTCGGTGGCCTCTTCCGGAGGCAGCGCCTGCGCGGCGACCGGGGTCACCGCGTCGGACGCGGCGTGCGCGGCTTCGGCCCGGGCCCGCGCGGCTTCGTCGGACTCCGGCGCGGCCTGCACCGCATCGCCCGCATGCCAGGCATTGCCCGCGGCGGGCGGCGTGGCGGCGGCCTCACCGTTCGAGGGGCTGGCGGACGCATCCGTCGTCACGGGCAGCGCTTCACCCGCGAGCGCGACCTGCTCACCGGTGACGCTGCCACCCGGCGACGGCGCGGCGATGCCACCCGAGGCCTCACCCTCGCCAACGGTGGCTCCGGCCTGAGCGGCCTCGCCCTCACCGGCGGGAGCACCGGCCTCACCCGCGGGCGCGCCCTCCGCTCCGCGCGTGCCACGGCCGCGACGGCCCCGGCGGCGGCGGCGGCGGCGCTTGCGGTCGGAGGCGGAGCCCTCGGCGGCGCCGGCCTCGGCACCCTCCTTGGCTCCACCCACGAAGGCGCTGGCGGCCTCCAGGTCCTCGTCCTCACCCTCGTCATCGCCCTCCTCGGAGTCGTCCTCCTCCGAAGTGGGCGTGAACCCGGCGGCGGCCGGCGGCGCGGGGGCCACCGGCGAGGCCTTGGCCTCGGCGCCCTCGGTGCCGGACTGGGCGGCTTCGCGAGCCTCGGCGCGCTCGCGCTGACGGTCGCGGCGGCGCTCGGAGCGCTCCTGACGGTCGCCGCGCTCGGGACGCTCCGCGCGCTCGGGCTTGTCGGTGGTGGCGGCCACCTCCCCCTCGCCGCCCTCCTCGCGGGCCTGCTTCTCGCTCTTGCGCTCCTCGCGGCGGCGCTGGGCCTCCTCGGCGTCCAGCTTCGCGGCCTCGAAGAAGCGCTCGTCGATGTCGTACAGCTCCACCTGGGTGACGGTGACGGCCGTCTTGGCCTCCAGGAACTTCTCGCCCAGGGCGTCACCGCACCACAGCATCACCAGCGAGCCATTGGCCTGCGCTTCCGAGCGCGCGTCGCCGCGCACCTCGCCCGCGCTGACCAGCAGGCCCACCTGCGCCGAGTAGTGGCCCAGGTCGCGCCGCAGCTCCTGCACCGTCTTGCGGTCGATGCCCGGCATGCCCTTGAGCATGCGGACCGCGTAGCGCAGCTCCACGCTGCCCTCGCGCTTGCGCGCGGTGAGCAGGGGGCCTTCCTTGGAGCGCTTGGCGACCTTCAGCTCGCGGAAGCCCAGCCCGTGCATCATCTTCACGACGGACTTCTCGAAGGTGCCCACGTCCGCGTCGCCCAGGCGCTTGCGCAGCCCGCGAGCGACCGCCCGGCGCGCGTCCTTGAGGGCCGTGCGCGCGGTGGTGATGAGGGCCTCGTCGACGAGCGGCTCCCCGGCGGCGGCGGGCTTGCCCAGCACCGGGCGGCCCCCCTCCAGCGGGATGCCCAGGGCCTGCGCGAAGGCGGCCTGGAGCTCCAGGGGCGGCGCCTCGCTCGGCGCGCCCGCGCGCTCCAGGGACACCTCGCCGGTCTCCTGGTTGAAGGCGTACTGGGGGCGGCGGCCCGCGTCGATGCGGCGCTGGTTGTCCTCCAGCAGGGCGGTGAGCACCGCCTCCACCGTGGTCTCCTCCGCGCACAGCTCCTTGGCCTTGGCGCGTTCGATGAGCTGATCCGTGCGCAGCCCGGCTTCCGCCTCGCTGAGGATCTCGAACACCACCTCCGGCAGCGGCGGGAAGCGCTTGCGGCGTCCACCCCGCTCCTCGTCGCCCTCGTCACGGCGGCGCTTGCGCTCCGTGCCACGGCCCGACGCGCGGACGTTGTCCGTGCGGGGCTCCGGGTGACGCTCCACGGGCCGCAGCGGAGGAAGCTCCTCCTCCGGATGCGGCTCCATCACGCCCGTCTGTGCAAGTGCCTCGAGGTCCTCGGAGAGCGACCAGTCCGTCAAAGCGAAGGTATCCTTCGCCGTGACAATCACCTTGCGATCCCGCGTCCGTCGCGCCATGGCGGCCAGTCGCGACAGCATCGTCACTTCCGGCGTCTTACCAATGTGGGACAGCAGGCTCAGCTGGATGGACTTCTCCGTGATCTCAAGGAAATGCAGGGGGCGACCTTCGCTCTCCAGAACACGGAGCGCGGCCTCGTAAAATGTCATCGAGTATTCCCCAAGAATTCCGAACGGTTACAAAAATGTAGGTCCGTATGGGCGGCGGATGCTAGCCACCGCTAAACTGGCTTGTCAACGAACGTCAATGACCCGTCTCCGCATCGGACACCATTGGAAGCGCGAACCGTCAGCCTCCCCGCTCGATTCCATCGCGCTGGAACTGGACGGCGTGAACCTGTTGTCCGGGGCGGTGGAGGAGCCCCTGGCGGAGGTCGTCCCCGCCCTGGTGGAGGCGGTGGCGGCCCTGCACGCGGGGAAGCAGCGGCTGGCGCAGGTGTCGCTGACGGAGGCGCACCTGGAGCTGGTG